>JAGHBT010000313.1 GCA_021160845.1 bacterium
ATAATAACGATTGCAATAATCACTGCTATTATTACAACACTTTTCTTTCTTCTGACAATCATTGTAACAACCTGTTAAAAAATTGCTTTTACAAATACCCGCACAAGTCTCCTGCTGTATCCCGCTTCACCCGCCACACGCGAATTTGATGTAAAGAATTCACCCCCCATTTTCAAATTCCTTCCAGCCTTCCATTCAATACTCGATCTGAATGAGCCAACTGAAAAGAAATTCCTCTTCTCTTCTTTTTCACGCGAAATTCTTCCCTCAAGCCCGTAATACAAACACTTAAAAAATTCTCCACTAATCCCAATTTGAAGACCTACATTATGATATTCTTCGGGATTGTAATAACCATTCGGTTTCCATTCCCTGAATGAAAAAAAGGTATACCCGGGCTGTAGCTTCACTTCAACGGGGGAAGAAATTATCCTCCACTGAAAAGCGACTTTTAGCAAATTGCGGCTGTTTTCATCCGAATACGATCTATGGTCATACCCCAATATCGCTTTTAGATATCCCGTCATCTGGCAATCAAGTCCAACGCCACTGCCGCTGAAAACAATTTCCTTCTGTACTGAAAGTGGGGTTTCTACCGCCATTCTATTGCCGGATAAATCCATCCTCAATCTTCTTGCTGGAGTCCAGGTTAACCACCCATCCCAGGTAAATGGCGAAAACTCGTAGCTGTTATCCAACCCCACCGCGGGTTCTTCATTAACCGAATGAAACAAAGGCTCAAGATTTAAATGAAGCGCCCAGTCTTCATTGAATCGGCTATAGAACCGCGCGGAAACCCCAGTTCTTCTCACCAGGGGCATTCCTGTCTGTCTCATTGAAAGCCTGGTTACTCCCACACCAAGCCTTGTTTCATCAGAGATAGTATAAAGCCCTATAACTCCGGTCTTATGAATCACAAGCTCATCTGAGTCGAAAGATATACTGTAATCCAACATTGCCCGTGGTGCTCTTTCATGTTCGATCACTTCAAGAATCTCCAAAGCTTCATCGTCATCTTCAATCTCAACAAGGAATTCGCGCGCTTTACAACTAAGGCCAAGCCACCTCCAAGCTTGTGCCAAACCTTTTAAGGCTTCTTTACAATCCGGGTGCTTTTCAAGTATTTTGCTATACAAACTCCTTGCCTCTCGGTGCCTCCCTTGCCAGTTAACAACCCGCGCCAGTCCCAAAGCAGCCTCTACATTATCAGGATGCTTCTTGGTTATTTGCCTGTAAAGCTCCTCAGCTTCAGCATTTTTATCAAGCCATGAAACCACTCTCGCCTCTCCAACCATGGCATTGAGCGCGTCTGGATATTTACGCGTTATCTTACGGTACAATTTAAGAGATTCCCTGTTTTTGTTCGCCCACGAAAGAGCTCTGGCTAATCCCATCATACCCTCTATATCTTCGGGGTGAATTTCCAGATAGCTTTCAAACCAGATAATCGCACTGTCAGATTTATCGCTCCATGTGTACTGAAATCCAATTTCCTTGCCAAGTTCACAGCTTAGAGTTGTATCCAGCCTGCTCGCTTTAAAATACAAATGTATAGCTTCCGCGTGTCTATCAGCCGCCGCCGCTTCTCTGGCACGTTTTAGAACACTTTCAACCTTTTCTTCACGCGCTTGAAGATCTATTTGTGAAAGGGTAATAAATAGAGTACATAAAACAAAAATTACTTCTATTACCCTGTACCTTATTCTCAATTCCATTCCTCCATAAACTGCATTCTTCCCAAATGCAAAAGAAAACGCGAAATTACCAAATTACTCCCTTATTGGTTTCCAACGGGTCATCTCCCCGCTTACCGGATTTCCAAACAATCCTCGCAGAGAGTAAGTTGCTGTAATCATAGCCAGAAATATCCAGTAAATTATCGGATAAAAAACGGCCACACCATAATACCATCCAAGCCCTCTGTCGTAGTGGCGATCCAGAATCACTCCAGTAAGAAGCTGCATCAAGCAAACAGTAGAGATCATCATACCCCACCAATTTGGAACAGGAGATGCCCCGACCGGAGGAAACCCCATAAAATATGAAAAAATCCACAGCGCAGTGAGAATGACAAAATTATATGCCCATATAATAGATAAAAAGGATTCCAGCATTACGATCCATAGCCTTCGATTTGTCCAATCAAACATTTTGGATCCATATTTTCTTAGTACCTGTGACTGACCAAGAGCCCATCTTTTCCGCTGATTCCAAAGTCCCTTAAACGACTGGGGCACTCTCATCCAAACAACAGCTTTGGCTTCATATCGAACATCATAATGTTTTAACTGAAGTTTCCAGGTCATATCAATATCTTCGGTTGCCATTTCGGGGCTATACATCCCCACGTCAAGCAAGGCGCTTTTTCTAAACGCTCCCACAACACCGGACATTGTCATAATACGCCCCCATATCCTTTGAGCCCGTCTCTGGATACTGATTATTGAAGAAAATTCAATTGCCTGAATCTTCCCTAAAAACGATTTTCGATTTATAACCCTGGGATTACCAGTAACCGCCGCTACCCTCGGATACTTAAAATGAGGAACCATATAACTAAGTATATCGGGGTTGGGGCTCGCGTCAGCGTCAATTATCAAAAGAAGCTCCCCTTTTGTGCAGGGAACAGCATCATTAAGCGCCATAGCCTTCCCTTGATTGACCTTTTTACTGATAAGGCGAACTCTGCCATCTCTGACAAACTTCATTACTAAATCGGCAGTGTGATCATTAGAAGCATCGTCAATTACAACTATCTCATAATTCGGATAATCCAACCTGCATGTATTTTCAAGAATCCGTTCAATGTTTTTTTCCTCATTAAAAGCGGGAATCAATACGGTGACTAAGGGGTACTCGTCAAGGTGGTAAAACTTCTCCAACGATCCTCTTTCACGCCGGAAAAAGTAAACAAGGGCTGTAAATATCCACATTAAGCTTGAAAAGATCGGATACCAGGCAAAGAAAACCAGAGCGGCCAGATATATTCCTGAATTTTCAGCAACTTCCAATACCGAAATAATATCCATAATAAACCTTTAGCCCGACAAGTTGCTTAGTTTCTCACCCTTTATTTCCTGTCTGGGCGGAAATGGATTTGAACATTTTTTTGCTATTTTCAACAGTAATCTCTATCAAAGGCGAGTTCTTCAGCATTTCAATATCTTTTATTTCTACTTCCGATCCAACCTTATCAAGCGTGTAAAGCTGTTGGGAAACAGCCAAAACGGATCTTCTTCTATTCCTTCTTGATATTTTAATGTTATGTTTGATCCACAAGGATGTCAGCGCGACAAGAAAAATCGCGAAAACAGCCATCGCGACAATAGCAACAGGGATACCACTACCAATCCCTCTCTTAATCACAATAACCCAGAAATATCCGAAAACTACCCATCCGGCAATTCCTATAATAACGTGTAGGGTAAAGCGAAGGATCCCGCTCTCTTCTATTTTCTGCTCTCCTGGGTTATTATTAGTATCTGATTGTTCCAGTTTTTGCCCGATAGCGGTCACCTCGTTTAGATAACTTTATCCAAAGCCACAACGTTTGCATATTTCAGGCCTCAATCAGACAAATTGTATAGTATTTAAATTAATTCCACTCGTGCGACAAAACCCCGTAGTGTCGGTTTTTCTTACACTTTTATAAGTGAGGAATAATCCCCACTTACTCAGCCCTGTATCCATATAGTATTATAGCAGTTAGTTATAACTATATCCTGGCACACCAATTGCGTATAACTTAAGCAGTATCTAAATTTTGCTTGTTTTATTAAGAAATCCGACACTTGGAAAGAAAGAGAAGTAAAAATGAAAAAACTTTATATAGTAGCCGTAACAGCATTCCTCGTATTTTCGCTTGCTGTTTCCGCATCTGCGGTTCCCAGCTTACAAACATATATCACCGACGCACGATACGAATTCTGGCACGGCAACCTTGATCAATTCTCCTGGTTGACAAACAACCAGCAGTTTGATCTTAGTATTGTTGGTTCCTGGGGGCCGACAACCGACATGCTCTCCGGAGGGAACGCGGCCAATATGCTTGGAGCGAGCTCTCCAACTTATGACTACCTTGACACTTATCTCAGTATTAGTGTTCCCAAAAATCAATCAGGCAGGATATACATCAATGGTAATAAAATAGACGTTTTTAAAAACTATTTTGATGCTGTTCCGGTCGGAACACATCCCGCCTGGTATCTCCCCATGACCGCTCCGTCTATAATAGGTGACTTTAACTTCATGCACAACGAAACTATGATTACAAACGAAGGCGAAGCCGACTGGCATCACTGTTTAAATAGCTCTGTCACGAGGGTCCGGGGCGGGGAACTGAAGTTTGATGTTGTAATTGAAGGTTTTGACTGGGTTAATTTCGACGCTATAGGTGTTGACTCCCAGGGCAGAACAATTACTAACGCGCCTTACTATGATTCAAGTTATTTTGCTACTCCCGAGCCCGGCACATTGAGCCTGCTCGGCCTCGGTCTGCTTGGAATAGTACCATTTATAAGACGCAAAAAATAATCGTATATATTATTAATTCTGTCAAAACGGGAACCAACAAGGTTCCCGTTTTTTTTGGCATCCCTCTTGCAATCCATTAACCTTGTTTTTTTATTTAAAAAAAGCTATAACTTTAAATAATATCTTCTATTCTCGGGAGGCTATTCTTTGTCGGCAATCGCGTATAGTTCAAAAAATAGAACAGAGAAGCGAAAAAGAAATCTCCTTTTTTCCACAGCAATTGTTCTGCTTCTGATTTTGTATTTCCCCGTATTAAAAAATCTCATAAAACAGTGGATCAATGATTCAAACTACCAACATGGGCTTCTGATTCCACCAATAATCATACTGCTTTTAAAAAGGAAATTAATAAACCTGAAATCCATACCACTTCGCGGCGACACATTGTCCGGGGCCATCACTATAGGCATTGCTGTTTGTTGCCTCATTGCCGGCACTGCCGCAGCCGAATTATTTACATCAAGATTATCTCTTGTCCTGTTTATTCTCGGGTCGACACTGATGCTTGCCGGAAAAAAGTTCGCAAAAGGACTTTTCAATGAATTTGTTCTTATGATTCTGATGATCCCTCTCCCCTATGTAATATATTACAAATTGACATTCCCCCTGCAGCTTTTTAGCGCCAGATTGAGCACTGGAATCCTTCACGCTCTGAGTGTAACTATAATAAGAAAAGGGAACATACTGTTTCTCCCAAAATACACCCTCGAAGTTGTCGCCGCGTGTAGCGGATTAAGATCCCTTATGACGATGGTGACACTGGCGGTTATCATCACGGCCTTTATGAACTATTCAACTACAAAAAAAGTGGCTTTAGTAATATGTTCACTTCCGATTGCCATCGCGGCGAATGTAGTTAGGTTAGTTGTAACCGCTCTTGGCGCATACATTGTCGACGCGAGATTCGCCGACGGATTTTTACATGAGATATCAGGACTTATTGTTTTCGCCACCGGACTTCTACTGCTGATCATTATTAATGGAATATTAAAATGGAAAAAATAAATATCGTAAGGCTTATAGCTCTTATAATCGTACTTGTTTTATTGATGGGCTTTACATACACCCTGAGATATAGAGAAGCAGAAATAACAAATCTTCCCAATCTTGAATTAATCCCGGGAAACATCGGCGGCTATAGTTCCACAACGACTCAACTGACAGCGGGAGCCATAAAAGTACTTGGAGTAGACACAACACTTGCCATGGATTATTATAACGGAAAGGGGCAAAAGATAGAGTTTTTTCTTGGATTTTTCCTCAAGCAGCAAAAGCATTCCCAGATACACTCACCCAAACATTGCTATCCCGGGGCCGGATGGGATATACTAAAAGAAGGCAGGCTTACCCTCAATCCGGGAGATAACATAATATCTGCCAGAAACATATTGATTTCTAACAAAAAAGAGAAAAGACTCATTGTTTACTGGTTTTATATTAACGGCAAAATTATAACAAATGAATTCGCTCTAAAGTGGGAACAAATAAAATGTTCTTTGCAGGGGAAACCACAGCCGGCAACATTTATCAGATTCTCTGTTATTATGCCCCAGGGAAGGGAAAAAGAGACCAAGAATAATCTTATAGAGTTTATAGAATTGATCCAGCCACACATTGATTTAGCCCTGAAACTAACTGTATAAATGCATGAAAGAGAAAAAATAAATAATGAAAAACCAAATTCCTGAGATAAGCAGTTACACGGACAATCTTAAAAGAACACCAAACGCGAAATCCATTCTGGACATATTCAACAAAGCCCTTTCGGCCCTGAAAAAACCAGCTGTTGCAGTACCTTCCATACTCTATTTTATTCTTCAAATTATAATCATACTGTTTTATCTCTTATCTATAAATGAACCATGGAGCTCTTTTTGGGCCATCTTTATAAAGGGCATCTCCTCGAAAGCACTCGGGCACTACCCGAATCATATTATACTGATGCAACCTGTTCTCGGCAGATTCAATCTATTTATAGATATATTCATTCATGTAATTTTCCAGGGAGCAACCGTGCTCATGATATCATCATTTCTGACGGGTAGAGTGATATCTCTTCGTAAATCCTTTTCTCTCTCCTTAAAAAGGTACATCCATCTAGCCATTGTATCTATTGCAGGTTCAGCGGCAATCTTCGCGTGTATCAATATATCAAGGATGGCGTCAAGATCACTTGGGCAAACACCCCATATGTTGGTTATTATGGCAGGAATTATTTGCGGCTTGATGATCCAGGCTCTTCTTCTCTATACAACACCCCTTATTTTACTCAAAAAGATATCCGCAGTTACGGCAATAAAAGATAGTATCTCAATCGCAAGCCGACTGGCCACCGTAAGTTTGCTCATAGTCATCCTTCCATTTATTCTTACTCTTCCGTCAATCTTACTCGACCTCAAGGCGGGATTTATTTCCCTGAGACTTTCACCCAGTTTTATGATATACCATCATATAGTGAAAGAAGTACTTCAGACAATTTCGACCTATCTTATAACGGCCGGCTCGGCAGTCATCTTTATTTCCTATAAGTTAAACCGATCAGAAAATCATATTAGAAACAAAATGGAGGAATAATTAATGAAGAAATTACCATCTTTTAGATTATTTTCTAGAAAAACCATGCTCCTGGCAATCTCGGTAACGGTTCTGATTAGCTCCTGCGGAAAGAATGGCGGTGAGTCAATAACATACGAAGCAGAAAAGGCATTGTTCAGAGCGCGAAAGATGAGATCCAATCTCTCCCCCACGACTGTCAATAGCGAGTTCCTGACAAAAACAATACAAACCTATAGGGATATCGTCAGCAAATATGAACCCTCAAGGGAAAAATCCCACACACTGGATTCACTTGTAGTAACCTGCCAAATGGAATTGGCTCAGCTCGAATTTCATTCAGGGTTACTCGAAAAATCCCGCGAAGACTTTCAAACTGCTATCAGACTGGCTGACAGCATTACAGCAATTAAAGTTAACGCGATCTATTCAATAGCCCTTATTTCCGAACAGCTGCATGATATACAAACAGCGATCGAATACTACAAAAAATTATACGAAGAATTTCTTCAGACAAAAACTTATTCCAGCATCGCATCTTTGAATGTCCAGTATCTTAAAACTCCTCTTGAACTCGGCAAGCTGTACGTTTCCTCCGGCAAAGAGACAGAAGCTGACAAATGGTACAGAAAAGCGGAAAAATTATTTACACGTATCATTGAAAAGGAAAAACGACCAGCGTACGCTAAAGAAGCAAAATTCAATAAGATTACCGCCTTGCTTCAGAGTAAACAGTGGAATAAATCAAAAAGCTATCTTCAAACATTAAAAAAGGAATACAACTCCTCCGAAGAATTGCCGGCTCTGCTATACCTCGAATCGCAAATTGAACTGAACGGGTTTAACAACAGAGATAAAGCCCTGAAGCTTTTAAAACAAATAGAAGACAACTATCCGAAGGCAGATGAAACCCCCAGAGCGCTTCTGGCGGCAGCCGGGATAAAATTCCGGGGGAACCGCTATGAAGAAGCAAAAAAGCTCTATAACAAGATAATAGAAAAATACAGTGAAAGGGGTAATGAAACTGTAGAGGCTACCTGGATGATAGCGAAGATCGAAGAAAAGAACGGAAACTGGGTCGAAGCCTCTCTTCATTATAAATCTATATACAAAAAATATCCTTTGACAATTCAGGGTTTTGAGGCTCCACTTAAAATAGCCTCGCATTTTACTGAAACTGGAGAAAGAACAGCCGCCAAAAACGCCTTTTTAAATGCTCGGGAACACTACAGCAAACTCACCGGCGACCAATATTCGCGAGGCGTACAACTTATTGCCGAAGAATACATTGTAACATCTTTGGTGACAGAAGAAAAATGGGACAAAGCAGTTCAGCAACTTCTCTCTCTTATATCCAAATATCCCTGGTATACCCCCTTCAGAGAAAATTTTCTCAGGGCAGCTTTAATATGCGAAAATAAACTAAATGACAAAAAGAGAGCTGTCACAATACTTAATGACTTTATCAAGAATTTTCCCGAATCACCCCTGGCTGAAAAGGCTAAGAAACAACTTAACAGAACCAGGAGTAAAGAATGACATATCTTCCGCCAGTCTTATCCTTCCTGGCAATGGGGCTAATCCTCCTTCCAGGGATTAAAATTCTGCTATACAAGAAAATCAACACCTCGAGGCTACTGTTCATTCTTTCATCCCTGTCACTTGGCGCTATCTCCGCTTCATTGGGATTTTTGCTTCTGTCCAGCACTCCAAAGACGGCTCTCATAACGATCCGTTTCCTTATATTCAGTTCTTTTATTGCAACAGCTTTTATCACCGCTTTCTTCCTTGCATTTGGAGAAAGGCAATTACCGAGAAAGAAATCTTTATATATTTTCGGGATAATAATCGCGGGGTTCCTTCTTGGAACAATTTCCTTCTTCATGCCCGTACATATAATCATCGCAAGAGTACATTTTATTAGAAATGCGCCC
This sequence comes from bacterium, assembly GCA_021160845.1. GTDB lineage: Bacteria > Krumholzibacteriota > Krumholzibacteriia > Krumholzibacteriales > WJIX01 > JAGHBT01. Next base: position 9,021 of record JAGHBT010000313.1, read on the forward strand.
GGTAACTTCTGGGGCATAACACTCTCCGGATGGGGAAAAATGGCAAGCGGGTTATTTCTTCTCATAAATGTTTTTATCCTGCATAGATTCGAAAATCTATTCAAATCATCTAACATACCGATAAAGGTTACTCTTAAATATCCCATACTGGGAACAATAATCACTTCAATAATCAATTTTACTATCTTCAGCCATGTACTCGCCGTTTCCACGCTCAGCAAAAATTACTTTTCAATTTTTTCATGCGGAATTATTTTTATGGGGATGACACTCCTCTACGCATGTGTCCGATATAGCCCATTCGAAATAGAGATCAACAAAACAGAAACAACTTCTACCTTTTCAATATTACTCACCGGCATCTATCTGCTTTCACTTGCCTTTATCTCCTATATATCTTCTATCTCCGGAATATCCTATGACCGATTTACAATACTGCTATTTGTCATTTTTGCCGCTTTTCTGGCCGCCGCAGCAGCAATATCGGGAAAGGCGAGAAGATACATCAGAAGATTTGTAAGCGACAATTTTCAGCCGAACAAGTATAACTACAGAAAGGAGTGGAAATACTATTCAAGCATAATGAACACAAGCACAACGAGAAAAGATCTCCTCAACAACACTATCAGCTCCCTTTGTGAAACAATGCTTGTAAGCAGGGGGTGTATCTGGACAAACCTCGCTAAAAATAACATGTCCAATTATGGATTAGCCCCGGGCAAAGATTGCACCCGTGTTTTTAGAGAATTTTCAAAAACTACCCGCGAGAAAGAAAGAGTAATCTTTTTCAACAAATCGTCTTTCACCGATCTACTTGATAAAAATTCTCCCTTGTTGAAAAGCGCCCTTACCTCAGACACTGAATGGGTTGAGACTATCGCTATTTTGAGAAGTGGAGATAAAATTATGGGAATAATAGCGCTTGGCCCAAAAGACACTAAATCAAAATATACTGAGGAGGACAGGAGTTTCCTTTCAACGATAGCAGAAGAATTGACCATCTCTCTGGAAAATCTGTTTCTTGAAGAGAAAATCATAGAATCCGACCGTATAGAATCTTTCGATCGCTTTGCCTCTTTTGTCACCCATGACCTTAAAAACACACTCGGAATGCTTTCATTGACCGCGGAAAACGCTAAAATGAATATGTCCAACCCCGACTTTCAAAAAGATGCAATAAAAACACTTAATCGGGCTGCAGAAAAAATAAGCGCTCTCATCGGTTCTCTAACCGCACACAAATCTCCGCCTTCTATTTCCAAAACCGAGGTTAATATAGGAAATCTTTTAACAAACGGCATGAAATCTTATGAAAAAATTGCTCTATCCGGAAATATAGTTCTTAATCTCAGTATCGAAGACAACCTCTTTTCAATGGCCAACGCTAAAGCATTTCACCAACTCATGGAAAATCTTATAACTAATTCTGTTGAAGCCTCTGAACCTGGAAATAGCATTGATATTACAGCATGCGGCGATACTGACCACTGGATATCGGTAACGATCAAGGATAATGGCAAAGGATTCGAGCCGGCATATCTTGAGTCCAACCTTTTTAAACCATTCAGAAGTACAAAAAAGTATGGACTTGGAATAGGATTGGTTATATGTAAATCTATTGCCGAAGCGCATGGAGGGAGTATAATAGTAAACAGCGAACGGGGAAAAGGAACTTCCGTGACGGTCAGAATACCCCGAATTCAAAGCAAATAAAAAGAAAGGAACTCTTTTGTCCTTAACTAAATTGCTCATTGTCGATGACGAAGAAACTATAATTAAACAACTCACCTGGGCGCTTAAAGAAAATTATAACATTTCTACAGCTAAAACAGCCGACGAAGCCAATAACGCGATAATGACTTTCCGCCCTGAGATTATGATTCTCGATCTTTCCCTCACTTCAACTCCCGGTGATTTTGAGGGATTTGGCATACTCGAATCATCCCTGCGGGAAAACCCTCTTATGAAAATAATAATAATAACGGGGCATGCCCAAAGAGAAAACGCCCTCAGGGCAATGGAGGAAGGCGCTTACGATTTTTACACAAAACCGGTAGTAATTGATGAACTGAAGATTATTCTGCGGCGGGCGACATATATTCTTTCGTTGGAAAAGGAACTAAGCAGCCTGAGGGTAAAATCGGGTAAAAACCATAAATTTGAAGGAATAATCGCATTATCCAAGCCAATGCTTAAGGTCTTTGAAACCCTTAGGAAGATAGCTCCGACCGATGTCGCGGTTCTCATTACCGGGGAAAGCGGAACAGGCAAAGAGATGGTGGCAAAAGCAATACACGCCAGAAGTTCCAGAAGCAATATGGCCTTTGTACCAATAAACTGTGGAGCGATACCTGAGAATCTCCTCGAGAGCGAACTCTTCGGCCATGAGAAAGGAAGTTTTACCGGAGCTCACACGGCGAAAGAAGGCAAATTTCAAGCAGCAGAGGGAGGTACTCTCTTTCTGGACGAAATCGGTGAGTTACCCCAATCCTTACAAGTCAAAATTCTTCGTTTTCTTCAGGATCAAATCATTGAACATGTGGGGAGCAGCGAACGGATCCAGCTTAATGTCAGGATAGTCGCCGCTACAAACAGGAACCTGGAGGAAATGATGATAAAGGGTCATTTTCGAGAAGACCTGTTCTACAGAATAAACACAATAAATATTCATATTCCGCCTCTAAGGGAAAGGGGAAATGATATTCTGCTTTTAGCTAAATACTTTGTTGATTATTATAACAATGAATTCAACAAAAATATCAGGGGATTCAGTCAATCCGTCAAAAAGCTTCTATATACATACAACTGGCCAGGGAATGTCCGTGAGCTGGAAAACAGGATAAAACGAGGCGTAATCATGGCTTCCGGCACAACTATACTCGAGAAAGACTTAGATCTTGCCCCCGTTAATCCGGACGATGACAATGGAAGATTGTCCGAATCAGAAGATTACTTAGCAAACATTACTAAAGCATACAAAAATAT
>JAGHBT010000259.1 GCA_021160845.1 bacterium
GGGTATGATAGTTCCATTCGATCAGACCCCGGCTTTGCAGAAGCAAATCTTGAGGTACCTCCCCTATTTCTAAGAGTAAAATAATTTATGCTTTATATCTGAAATAATAAATTGTATATTTAAAACCTTAAATGAACCTTTGAAAATACAATTTAAGGAGGCCTTCGGATGCCGGAAGATTCTCTATCAAAGATAAAAAAAGCCCATGAAGTTTTATGCAAGTTCCCCTTTGAAACAGTCAGACTGGAAAGAGGTTATTCAAACAGAACGCTGAGAATTGATATCGGTAATAACGATATTTCAATCAACCCCGTTTCAGAGCGGATGAAAGAGCTATGGACCGGAGGCAAGGGGTTTGACCTATGGCTTATGCTGCAGGAAATAAATAAGGATTCAAAGTGGAACAGCCCTGAAAATACCATCTGTTTTTCTCCCGGGCCCCTCGGTGGAACTGCTTCATTCCCCGGCTCCGGGAAATGCCTTGTTACCGCTATCTCGCCTTCGACCCATTCAATTATGGATTGTAATGTCGGCGGTTACTTCGGACCGTATCTTAAATTCGCGGGGTTTGACGCCTTAACTCTTCTTGGCAAAGCAGAGGAAGAGATCATCATCTTCATAAACGCCGTAAAAGGGGAAATTACTATTGAGAAAGCCCCGCTTGAGAGTATCGATTCACATATCCTGGCTGAAGAACTCACCGAAATGTATGCCGACAACGAATTGGACAAAAGGAATATCGCCTGCGTAACCTCGGGTAGGGCAGCCGAGCACAGCAAGATGGGGGTTTTGAACTTCTCATTCTGGGACTGGAGAAGAAACACAGCTAGACTTAAACAGGCCGGACGGGGCGGAATTGGAACCGTATTCCGCGACAAGAAAATAAAAGCCCTTATTCTTAAGGGAAAACCTGATATTCCCGGCTGGAGCATACAAGAAAACAAAGCCGCGAAAGCAGCCGCTTCAAGAAATACCCCCTTTCAAACAGACAAGGACGAACTTAAGAATATCGATCAAATAATCAAAAACTGGAACTGCGACGGTGAATATGTAATTGAAATGATGCAGGAAATTCAAGATCGTTTCCATTATATCTCCAGAACAGCAATAGACAAAATATGCGAGATGACAGGCAAATCAAAGGCTCACCTATATCATATAGCCACCTTTTACAAGGAATTCAGCCTCGAGCCCAAAGATAAAACCGTCAAACAGAACTATATGGACACCGCAGACGACACAAAAGGAGTCCCCGAAGCGGGAAAAATTCCAGCGCGGAAACTTTCTCCCGGAGACTTGAGGAAAATCGCGGAAAGAGAAAAGGAAACTACCGCTAGCTATAAAGCAATATTCACGGTCTGCGCGTGTACGGGATGTGTAGCTGCCGGCAGCTTAAAAATAAAAGAAAAACTTGATGAAATAATCAAGGAAAAAGGTCTGGAGAGGGAATACCTTGTCAGCCTCGGCGGATGTGTGGGGGTTTGCTCGATGGGGCCGATCGTTATAGTACACCCGGATGGAACATTCTACCAGAAGGTCGACGAAAGCGACATCGAAGACCTTGTCGACGCCGTAACAAACGGAAAAAGACTTGAGCGTCTACTCTATAAAGACCCCGGAAGCGGAGAAATAAAAGGGAAAATGGAGGATATTCAATTCTTCAACCGGCAACTACCTATCACATTCAGAAACAGGGGCATTTTAGATCCTGAAAATATTGATCACTACATTGCCCTTGGAGGGTATGAAACACTCAAAAATACACTAGAGAAGAGCACTCCCGAAAAGGTCAGAAAAGAAGTAACCGCCTCGGGAATTAGAGGCCACGGCGGAGGGGGATTCCCGACCGGGATTAAATGGGAGAATGCATATAAAGCCGCAGAGGAAAGAGAAGAAGAAATATATATTGTCTGTAACATCTCCGGAGCCTTTATGGAAAGAAGCATTATCGAAACCGACCCGCACACGGTTATCGAAGGCCTGCTTATCGGGGCATTCGCCCTTGGGGCCAGGGAAGGTTACATATATATAAGAAAAGAATACACCCTAGCCAGAGAAAGGCTGGATAAAGCCATTGCTCAATGCCGCAGTTACGGGCTTTTGGGGAAAGGGATCCTTGGAAAGGATTTTGAATTTGATATTCGTATTCACAGGGGAACAGGGACATTTATAAACGGTGAATCAAGCGCTCTTATAGCTTCCATGTCAGGTATAGCGGGAGAACCACAGTCAAAATATATTCACAATGCCGAGCGTGGATTCCGCGGAAAACCCACAGTTATTAACAATGTTGAAACCTGGGCGAATATCCCCGTTATTATAGAACGCGGCGCCAACTGGTTCTCTTCAATTGGGTTAGGCAATGCCAGCAAGAACCCTCATCATAGTTCTTCGGGCACAAAGGTTCTCTCCCTTGCAGGCGATATTAATAATCCGGGGCTTGTGGAAGTCCCAATGGGAACTACCCTTCGCGAAATAATTGAAGACATCGGAGGAGGAATTCCCAACGGCCGCGAACTTAAGGCGGTTCAGATAGGTGGCCCCTCGGGCGGCATTCTACCCGCGAGCAGAATTGATATAAAGATTGACTTCGATTCTCTTATGGACGCTGGAACCATGATGGGCTCAGGCGAAATAGTTATAATGAACGACAAGACCTGTATGGTAAATACCGCAAGCTATTTCACTGATTTTCTAATGAATGAATGCTGCGGGAAGTGCACGGCCGGCAGAGAAGGCCTGTTTCAACTGAGTAAAATACTAACACGAATTTGCGACGGCGATGGAAGGGCGGGTGATATTGAAAGGCTTGAAGATCTGGCCCAAATGGTAAAAGAGACCAGTCTCTGTCAATTTGGCGCCACTGCCCCGAACCCCGTACTCTCCACTCTGAGATACTTCAGAGAAGAGTACGAAAGGCATATAACTGAAAAGAAATGCGACAGCGGTATCTGCAAAGCGCTTATCACTTATCGTATAGACGCCGATAAGTGTACTGGGTGTACGCTATGCGCAAAAGACTGTCCTGTTGACGCTATATCTGGAGAAGCGGATAAGCCCCACCTTATCGATAGTGAAAAATGCACCAGATGCGGCGTGTGCTATGAAGTCTGCGACTTTGACGCAGTGGAGGTGATATAATGGCGGCGGAGAAGATAAACATAACAGTAAACGGCAAAGAGATCGAAGTTGAAAAGGACACCTATCTTCTTAAGGTCCTCAAGGACAATGGAATATCGGTTCCAACTTTATGTAATCACAAGGATCTCACCCCCAGCGGTACATGCAGACTGTGCGTCGTCGAAATCGGGCATGAAGGTGACAAGAAACTTGTTACTTCCTGCAACTACCCCGTCAGAAATGAAATAAATGTTGAAACCGATTCTGAAAATGTGAAAAAACAGCGCAAGACACTGGCCGAAGTATACCTCGGCCGCTGGCCGAATGTCCCGGCGATAAAGAAAATAGCGAGGCAGTGCGGAGCGACGGACAATGAAAAATATAAAAGCGAGTTGACCGATGACAATCCGAAGGCGTGTGTCCTCTGCGGCCGATGCGAGAGAGCCTGTGCTGAATTTATTCAGGAAAACATTATTGATTTTGCGGGGCGAGGCGTCGACCGCTATATGACAATGCCCTTTGAAGAAGTCGATCCCCACTGTGTTGGCTGCCGTTCCTGTGAATATGTCTGCCCCACAGGAGCTATTCATATTGATGATGATCAGAACCACCCCGCTAGCGGGAAAACGATTCGTAATTACGGAATGCGTATTAACGCTGAAATGGCGACACTCGACAAAAACCAGTGCCGCATGCGTGAAGTCGGAACCGCCAATATCGTAGATGTAATGGACGAGTATGATCTTCTGCCCGTGCATAATTATAAATTTGGTTCGCATCCTGATACATACAAAATCGACTCTGTTATGCTCAAAAACAAATATTTCACTCAGAAATCGCCGGACGGATGCTGGAAGGGTTGTTCCATGGCATGCGCCAAAACAATCGATAATTTCGAGATCAAGACCGGCCCCTATAAAGGGGAAAGTGTTGTTGTTGACGGCCCCGAATATGAAACTGCCGCCGCTTGCGCCAATATGGGATGTTTCGACGCGGACTTTGCCGCGGAATTTAACTTCTACTGCGACACTTATGGAATAGATACAATCTCGGCAGGAACATGTATGGCATTTATCATGGAAAGCTTTGAAAACGGCATTATCACAAAAGAAGACACTGGCGGCAAGGAGCTGAAATTCGGAGCCGCAGGCGAAGTCCTACAATGCCTTCATGAAATGGCTGAGGGAAAAGGGTTTGGCGTCGACTATGGCCAGGGAATACGCTGGCTCAAGGAAAAATGGATAAAAGAACTTGGAGCTCCCCGGGACTTTCTGCAAGATATCGGGATGGAGACAAAGGGACTGGAATTCTCCGAGTATGTCACAAAGGAATCCCTCGCACAGCAAGCTGGGTACGCCCTGGCAGTAAAAGGCCCACAGCACGATGAAGCCTGGATGATCTTTATGGATATGGTCAACAACCAGATCCCCTCCTTCGAAGACAAAGCGGAAGCCCTGTATTACTATCCTCTATGGAGAACATGGTTCGGACTCCACGGCCTGTGCAAACTACTCTGGAATGATATCGTACCCACAAGCACACAGAATTATCCACCTCAGGAGGCGGCAAAAGTACCGGAGCATGTCAAAGATTTTCTGAAGTTCTATGAAGGAATGACCGGCAAGCCTCTGGATGAAGCGGGAATGCTCGAACAATCCGCTCGGGTTCATAACCTGCAGAGACTCATGTGCAGAATGCTGGGCTACGGGACAAGAAAAGATGATTTTCCGCCATACCGCGCTATGGGCCCGGTAACAAAAGAAGAATACGAATCCCGCGTCGAGAGGTACGACAAGCAGCTTCGTGAGAAAACCGACTTTGATCCCGAAGGAAAATCCACTGCCGAAAAGATGAAGGTTCTTCGTGAATACAGGGAAGACCAATATCTTCAGGTAATGAACGCGACATATAAACGCAAAGGTTGGGATGAAAATGGCGTTCCCACAATTGAAAGACTAAAGGAACTCGGGATCGATCTTCCTGAGCTGGTAGAGATAATCGAAATAAACCGGTAGTATCAAAGATATGGGAAACAAGAATCTCTCTATATTCAGCCGTAATGTTCCGGGGTCAACCGATATTCTTCAGGAATCAACTGTTGGAATAGCCGGATGCGGCGGGCTGGGTTCAAACGCGGCCGTGGCTCTCGTAAGAGCCGGAGTTGGCAATCTGATCCTGGTTGACTTCGATAGGGTTGAAGTATCAAATCTAAACAGGCAGTACTACTTTCAAAGTGACATAGGGAAAATTAAGGTTGAAGCCCTCGCGGGACATCTGCGAGCCATCAATCCGGATATCAATATCAACATGCATGCGATAGAGCTTTCATATAAAGACACCCCTGAAATTTTCAAGAAAGCCGACCTCTTAATCGAAGCCTTCGATAACGCCGAAAGTAAACGCTGGCTTATCGAATCATGGTGCTCTGCATTCCCCGCGAAAGCAATCATCTGCGGAAGCGGCCTTGGAGGAATTGGCCGTACAAATTCCCTCGTGATACACTCCTCCGGCAATATTTATTTCTGCGGGGATGAAGAAAGCGATTCGTCAATGGGGCTCTGCTCATCCCGTATCAGTATAGTGGCAGGTATGCAGGCTAACATCGCGATAAGTCTTCTCACCGGATCTAAGGAAAAATAAATGATAACGGTTAACAACAGGGATAAACTGAAGTGGGAAGAGGGCATGACTGTTCAGGAAGTGCTTGACGAGATGAGATACAGCTATTCACTTATAACTGTTACGGTCAATGGGAAACTGATCCCCGCTAAAGAATACGATAGTTGCATCCTAGAAGACAACTCTGATGTGATTGTCTTCCATCTCGCGCATGGCGGTTAATTGGATACAAGCTTGCCGAGAACCCGAATGACAATGAGACATCATTCGTTCAAACCGGATGTATTGACATTACACAAGATCGATGCCGCATTTATGATTATAATCTTATCTTGAAAATCTTGTTTTTTAAAGCCCAGAGTCCAATTTGAAACTTATGTTCCAGGAGAGCCTTTCTCAATAAACACCCCATCCAGTAAGGAGTTTTATCATTTAGGCATCTCTCACGAACACTGTCACTTTGCTCTGATTTCCATACAGTATCAAAGCTGTTATCGGCCAGATTGCCCATAATATAATTGTGAATAACAGAAGGATAGATATCACCCTTTGGATCAAGATAGAAAAAATCCTCTCCCGGACGGGATGAAAAAAGTTGTCTTCCTTCTGCTGCAAGGAGATAACTCCCGTAATGAATAAAGGCCTTGCCCCATCGCTTGAGATTATACGAGCTTAATTCACCATTTATTATAGTTTCAAAATCCTTTTTAAGCTGCTCGTTATTGAATTCATTGGGATTATCCTTTATCACAGATGATTCATTTTTCCCGAAGAAAAAATCACTCTCGTGTGAAACCTGCATTGTAAACTGAACACCGAGTTCTTCGGCAAGTCTGTAGACCTTTATCATATGATCAGGGTTTTCAGATGTTAGTGTGTAGGCAATTCTTATGTTGCTCACTCCCCCATCCCTTACACCCTTAACTGCCGTGATTACCTTTTCATAGGCACCTTCAACTCCCCGGATAAAGTCCTGCATCTCACCCACTCCATCAACCGAAAAGGCAAATCCTATTCTGGGGAATATTTCCTTAAGTTTCAAAGCCCTCGGAACGATGCTCTCCCCCAGAAGCCCATTAGAGGATACAACTATCCTGCTGCCGGGAAGACGCGTATGAACTGTTTTTACAATCTCTTCAAGATCATCTCTCAGGAAGGGTTCACCCCCTGAGATATTAACATCCCTCAGAGTCTTGGGAAGCCTTTTATATATATCTGGCGAAACATCTTCATGTTCCGTAATCTTCCATATAGAACACATCCTGCATTTTGCCTGACATCTGTAAGTAATTGCTATTACAGCATCGATCGGGTATCTCATAAATAATCCTCAAACTGAGCCTCACGGGCTGTGATAATAATTGCTACCTAACTCATTCTATCATAATTAGCTTTCCAGGAGCAAAATAAATTCCAAAAGATGAAGATAATGTAAAACATTGCGTGCAATTTTGCTTAACCTCATACCTTCAAGTATTTTTTTCACTTATTTGTATACTATCCGGTTTCAAAATCCCTCTCTCCTCTTCCATAATTCAGCTAATTATGTTATACTCTATTTAAATACAGTTTTCTGGCAGGTTATGTTTCCGATTATTATGCCTTTCGGAAAGAAGTAAAAACAAAAAAATCTGCCATATTTTCAAAACGAAAGGTATAGCATGAAACTCAAGGCCGCCCCTGCAATTTTCCTTCTGATATTGATTCTTTCATCCCTTACTGCGGACGCTGCGGAAGTAAGTGTTATTTACCGCTTCGACAAGCCTCACGTGAAGGATGCCGCGAATGGGTTTTCACGTATTATCTTTCCGAACACAATTCAGGCGGCTAAACCAGGCGAACCGAGCATTCCATACCGTAAAGCACAGATACTGCTGCCCACCGGACAGATAGTAAAGAATGTCAGAATAGAAAAACGCAATTGGGAAAAACTAACCATGCCCTGCAGGCTCCATCCCAGACAAAACCCCATTCCCGGAAAA
>JAGHBT010000312.1 GCA_021160845.1 bacterium
ATATTCCCGGGATCTATGATAAAGATCCAGAATGTGAGCCTTCCACGGGCAAGACAGTTGGGATTGTAGGCTCAGGACCCGCCGGATTGACTGCTGCCTGGTTTCTGTGTAAAAGGGGACATAAACCTGTAATTTATGAATCTCAACCACGTTCGGGCGGTATGGTCCGCTATGGAATTCCGGAGTATCGTTTGCCCGATGCTGTACTCGATGCCGAAGTGAATTATATTCTTAGAGCGGGGGCTGAAATTAAATATAACACGAAAATAGGCAAGGATATTTCACTGGATGAACTGTTGAAAAAGCACGATTCGGTTTTTATTGGAGCTGGAGCCCAGGTGGGTAAACCGATGAGAGTTGAAGGTGAGAATAACACCAAGGGAGTGGTAAGGGGAGCTGAATTTCTCAGAGATAAGGCCGATAACCATGAACCTGTATCGGGCACGGTGGTTGTGGTTGGAGGAGGAAATACGGCAATGGATGTGGCCAGAACCTCGTGGAGGCTGGGCGCCGAGAAAGTTATTATTCTGTACCGTAGAACGAGGGCTGAAATGCCCGCGGACGATATGGAGATTGAGGATTGTCTTGAAGAGGGTATTGAATTGATGGAGCTTGCCTCGCCGGTAGGTATTGTAAAGGAAGATGGAAGAATCACCGCATTGAGCTGTATAAGAATGAAGCTCGGAGAACCTGACGATTCGGGCCGGCGGCGCCCTATACCTTTGAAGGGGTCGGAGTTTGATCTGCCCTGCCAGCTTGCAGTTCCCGCGATAGGACAATCATCCGAACTTGAAGGTCTTATTGTGGCTGGAGATGAGGAGATTAGTACTACCAAGTGGGGGACGTTTGATATTGATAAAAAGACAATGGAGACGAGCGTAAAAGGTCTTTTCGCCGGGGGGGATGTGACTGATGATGGGGCAACGGTAGTTATTGACGCTATTGGAGACGGCCGCAAGGCGGCGAATGCGATTCATGCCTATTTAATGGGTGAACCTATCCCCTCTGAGGATTTCCGCGTAAGAAAAGAATTCTGGAAGAAACCCGGTAAAACTGAATTAGGTGATATCACAGAGAGTCCCAGACACAAAATACACACCATCGATGTGGAACAACGTATAGGAAATTTTAAGGAAGTGGCCACTGGTTTTGATTACGAAGATAATATTCATGAATGTGATAGATGTCTTTCCTGCGGATGCTTGGAGTATGATAATTGTGCCTTGAGGCTTCACGCGCAGGAGTACGATGTCGATATGGAAGAATTCAAGGGGTATGTTAGAAAGCACAAGATTGATAACAGACACCCCTATATTGTATATGATCCGAACAAATGTGTGCTTTGTACCCGGTGTATAAGGACGTGTGCCAGGATTATTCCTACCGCCGCCCTAGGGTTGATAGGCAGGGGTTTCAAGACGGAAGTAAGGCCAGCGATGAATGATCCTCTACTTGAAACGAGCTGTGTCAGTTGTGGAAACTGTGTTGATTCCTGCCCGACGGGGGCTTTAACAATTAAGTATCCCTTTCCGGGGCGGGCCTCATTATACACTGAAGATGTGGAATCTCATTGTGCCTTTTGTTCCCTTGCTTGCCCGATTACTGTAAGTAAGATTGGTGAAAAGCGCTATTTTATAGGTTCATCGGGGGTTCCGGGTGATTACCTGTGCAGGTATGGAAGGTTTGGATACGAGATTTTTGTTAAAAAGAAAAGGATTGAGAACCCGGAATTGCGAGGGGTGAACGCGGCTAAAGATGTTGATATTGATACCGCTCTCCGGATGCTTGTTTCCGGCATGAAAAAAGCGGCCGAGGAATTCGGTCCTGACAAGGTGGGGGTGTTTGTTTCACCTGATCTTACCAATGAGGAATTGTACCTGGCGGCTAAAGTAGCCAGGGAAGGATTGGAAACTAACAATGTGGCATCTCTCTCTATTCTCGCGGGAAAAGAGAAAGCCGGGGTTCTTGATGAAGCCTTTGGATTTACCGGTTCGACTTCAAACAGACAATGTGTTAAAGATGCCGACCTAGTTATTTGCAATAACACATCACTTGAATCCGATCATCTCATACTCAGCGCTGACATTATTCAGGCTGTAAAAAATGGCGCTAAGTTGATTGTGAGTAATTCCACTCTCAATGCCACCGATCAACTGATTTCCGTTCTCGCGATGGATCCGATGAGAGGAAGGGCGGCAATATTATGGGCGGGAGTGATCAATGCCCTTCAGAATAAAGGTTTATTTGAACCTGATACGATTAAGGATATTTCTGATCCGGATGGCTTCGCGGAAGGTGAGGATTTTGATTTTGAAAAAGTATCCGATCTTACGGGCGTTGCCATGGACACTGTTTTTAAGGCTGCCGACCTCATTGCTTCCGCTAAAAAGGTGGTAATAGTTCATTGCCCGGATAGGCCGCAGGATAGCGCGCCGGGGGATATGGAGATACTATCCGATCTGGTTGTACTTTTGAGAAGGGTTGGTGTTGAAGCTGATTTGCTACTTCCGCGCGGCAGCGCAAACGGCGCCGGAATCGAAATGATGGGGGCTGATCCATCTTTTGCGCCCGGGAGATTGGCTGTTAAGGGAAAACTCGCGGGGGCTTCGAACCGTGAGCAACTGCGTGCGATACTTAAAGAAGGTAAAATAAAAGCGGCTTTTATTATAGGTGAGGATCCTGTTGCCTGGAAGAAAACAGAGGCGTGGTTTAGAAATGTTGAATTTATGGCCGTAATGGACTGGACTCCTACTGAGACTACGAGATCGGCGGATGTGGTGCTTCCGGGTTCAACTTTTCTCGAAACCGGCGGATCGAGATGCAATTTCGAAGGGAATCTAATCGAGTATAAGAGGGCGGTTGAACCTCCCGCGGGTATGTCGGGAAGGGAAATACTCTTCGAGTTGACTCGCAGCTTTGGGTTGAACTTGAAAGAGGATACAAGTAGTGAGATTAACGATATTATTGAAGAAAATCTTGACAAGGCGCTGGTTCCCTTTTGTTGGAACACGGGACAATCGCGAGCGTCTCTGCCCCAAAGCAAGCTGATAAAAGTTCAAACAGGGGTGGTTGAGGGATCGATTCCTCCGTCACTTACGCAGCATGAGAAATACAAGAGGGAAATCATAAATGTTGGTTCCGAACACTATAGAACCAGCTAAATATATTCTTCACAACTTACGTGTCTCTTTGTGTTGATCGAAAATAGGGGTGTTTAAATGTCACAACTCGAGGATTTGTATTCATTCTTGGAAAATAGTTTTGACTACCTACTTGTAACTGATAAAGAGGGTGTAATTCTTCATGCCTGCAAAAATATCCTGACCGATTTTATCGTTAATAATGAATCATTAAAAGGGAGAAAACTGGAAGAAATCCTATTTCCTTCTTCTTTGAAAAGTTTCCGATCCGTTATGGAGAAGGTGAGGGATGGGAAGCGTGGAGTGGTTGAGTTTGCTCTTAGTGACAAGTTGAAATCTTCAATATCTCTCAGGGCGGGTTACACCGAAAGTGCGGGAAAGGCGGTTTTTTTCTTCTTTGGCGATAACCCGAGTGGTTTGAGCCAGGAGATGGAATGGCAAAAAAATGAAAGAATAAAAGAGCTTGCGTGCTTATATGATATTGCCAAGTTAATAGAAGCTACAAGGAGTATTGATGAGTTTTTTAGCAAATTCCCCGAGGTTTTAAGCGCCGGGATGTTATATCCGAAAGATGTTGAGATCTATACCTCTTATGATAATCGGGAATATGGCAATAAACCTGCTTCACGAAATTTTCTTTCCGTGGAATTGGTAGTAAGGAAGGAACACAAGGGGGAAATACGCGTTGGTTATTGTGATGAAGACATTATAATGCTTCCCGAAGAACAGAAAATGCTCGATGAAATCGCCCGAATGCTAAATGTGGCCCTCGAGCGCAAAGAACTTGAGGAAAGGCTTGGTAAAATGGAGAGCGAAGGAGCTCAAAACCGCGCCAGGTTGAAGAAACTGAAAAGTCAGGTTGCGGTTCGAACTGATGAATTGGTGGACCAGAAAAATAAGTTATCCATTGTAAACTCATACCTGGCAAGGGTTAACGAGGGATGGGAAAAAGCCAAAATCCAACTTGAGACGATCTTTAAGGCAATTCCTGACGAAGTTGTTCTTCTGGATACAAACCGTAAAGTAATAATGTCGAACAGGGATGATATTGAACCGGGTGACTATTGTTATTCGAGCTTTTTTGGCAGGGACAAACCGTGCGATAATTGTCGTTTAGCCATGATTATGAAGAAAAAAACCCCGGTAACCTTAACTATAAAAGATGGTGATAGATATCTTCAGGTGCACGCTTTGCCGGTTTATAATAGTGAACATGAGGTGGATGGCATTCTGGAGTTTTACCGGGATGTTACCCTTGAGAAAACCTATGATCAACAATTGCAGCAAGCTGACAAGTTGGCTTCTATCGGAGAATTGGTAAGCGGTATTGGTCATGAAATTAATAATCCCAATCAATTTATCCGTGGAAACATTAAAATTGTTAAACAATCTCTTGAAGATATGCTACCTATTGTTGATGAATATTACGCTTCGAACCCTGAACTTAAGATCGCCCGGCTGAACTATGATTTTTTTCGTAAACATATTATGGTTCTGGTTGATGATATGGCTCACGGCTCAGAGCGTATCAAGAGCATCGTTCAAGGCCTCCGAGCTTTTACCAAAAAGGATGAAGGCCTGCTTGTAGACAACGTGGAGATAAATACAATTATTGAAGCGACAACAAGGCTTGTTCACAAGGAGGTACACAAGAGGGCTGAAATCGAGCTGGACCTTGGTAGTAACCTTCAAACATTTAAGGGAAATGCCCAAAAAATTGAACAGGTATTGATCAATTTAATTGTTAACGCGAGTCAATCTATCCCTGATAACACTAAAGGCCGGATTATCGTCAGAACCATGAAACAGAATTCACATCTTGTTGCGCAAATTGTTGATAACGGTTGTGGAATGAATGAAAAGACGATGAAACAGATTTTTGATCCGTTTTTTACTACAAAACGGGCGAAAGGAGGCACCGGTCTTGGTTTGGCGATTGTTTTTCGAATAGTTGAGGAGCATGGGGGAACGATTTCCGTGAACAGCAAACAGGGTGTTGGCACTACATTTACTATCAAAATTCCGGTCGGTCTTTCCATGGATAGCAAGAAAGGAGGGAGTTGATGAAACGGATATTAATTGTAGATGATGATGTTGCCGTAACTAATTACTTTATGGTATTTCTCGCTCAGACAAGTCTTTACGAAACTGTTATTGAGAATGATTCAAGAAAGGTAATTGAATCTCTGTCCAGGAAATCATTTGATTTGATCCTCCTCGATATGGACATGCCGAATGTTAACGGAATGGATATTTTGAGTGAAATGAAGGAAAAGAATATTAATATTCCCGTAATAATCCTGACTGGAGTTAATGATGTTGACCTTGCAGTAAAATCTATGAAACTTGGGGCCTTCGATTATGTAATTAAACCGGTAGATGACGATAAATTGTTAGAGGTAATCGATGATGCCCTTGAGCATAGTTTTCTCGATAGAAGCATTAAGCAGCTTCCGCGTGAGTTAAGCCGAAAAGAGCTTGTTAATAAGGATGCGTTTGACTGTTTGCTTACCAGTGATCCCGAGATGATTCGATTATTTCACCAGGCGGAAAGACTTGCCGGCAGTGATTTGACTCTTTTTATCTGGGGTGAAAGTGGAACTGGAAAGGAGACACTCGCCAGAGCTATCCACAATGCGAGTCCGCGAAGGGATAAGGTTTTTGTTGCCGTGGAGGCAAATAGTTTTACACAGGAGCAATTTCCCGTTTCCTTCTTTGGGCACGCGCAAAGCTGGAGTAAAACAAGGGAAGAAAAAAGCGGTTTTCTTGAAGAGGCTAATGGCGGGACCCTCTTTCTTAATAATATTGAATATCTTGATTTCCCGATGCAAGCAAGATTGAAGAGGGTTATTCAAAAGAATGAATATTATCTGGAGAGTTCAGCAAGAATCCGCAAGGCGGACGTTAGAATAATAGTGGCTTCAACGAAGGACCTTGCCGCTCCGGAATTGGAAGAATCGTTCAGCAGAGATCTTCTTTATCATTTGATGATCACTTCCATTGGAATTCCGCCACTTCGTGAAAGGCCTGATGATATACTGTTTTTGGCGTCACATTTTCTTGAAGAAGAAACACGGAGGACAGGAAAGAAGATAGAGGGGTTTTCGGATGAATGCTACGTTTTACTTAAAAGATACAGTTATCCCAATAATGTTCAGGAATTAATGACGATTGTTGCTACTGCCGCCGCCAGGGAAAAAGGTAGTAGAATAACTGTCGAATCACTTCCCCCTATTTTGAATGGGGAGGGTAAAGTTGTTGATGTTACAGAGACGGCCGAATTTGAACTGAGAAAACTTGATGAGGTAATAGAGGATCAGGTTAAAAAGACACTTGATTATTTTGATGGAAACAGGGAAAAAGCGGCAGGAAAGCTGGGGATATCTCTGGAAAAAATAAATCAAATAATTAAAAGAAAGGGGTTAATAGATTAGATA
>JAGHBT010000187.1 GCA_021160845.1 bacterium
GACAAAGACGGAGTTCCCGATGATTTGGATAAATGTCCTCAGAGAAAAGAAGATTTAGACGGATATCAGGATGAAGATGGTTGCCCTGATCTTGACAATGATCTGGATGGCATAATGGACGAAGAGGATCAGTGCATAAATGAACCGGAAACATTCAACGGATATATGGATGAGGATGGTTGCCCGGATGAAAGGCCGATTAAGCAGGAGTTTATTCTCAAGGGTGTTCATTTTGAGAGCGGTTCGGCTAAGCTTACACCGGATTCATTCTCGGTTCTGGATCGTGTTGTAAAGTCACTGATGGCCTATCCTGAAGTAAAGGTTGAAATAAGAGGGTATACCGATAGTGTGGGAAGTTGGGAACTGAATCTGAAACTTTCCAAACAGCGCGCTAACTCTGTGAAAAAATATCTGGTCAATTCCGGCTTGGTCCCGGATAGATTGGTTAGTGAAGGGTATGGTGAAGCTGATCCTGTAGAATCCAATGAGAGCGCCGGGGGAAGAGCTGCCAATAGGCGGATAGAATTCCACAGGTTGAATTAAGGATTAGGGATATTACAGACTATTATTAATGTGTATATTCAGGGCCGCGGCCAGTCTTGGTTGTGGCCCTGTTCTGTTGCAGTGTCATGTTTTTATAAGATTCAGAATTAAAATTTCAGTCGGATTGCTATAAGGATCTTTTGCTATTTTGCCACAGTTTTTCGAGTTCGTTAATGTCTAGGTCAACGAGATCGATTCCTTCATCCTTTGCGAATGATTCCATCTTTTTAAATCTTTTGAGAAATTTTTCTGTAGCCTCCGTTATGGAGATTTCGGGATCAACGCGCAATTGGCGGGACAGATTAACGACTGTAAAGAAGATATCGCCGATCTCTTCTGTGATTTCTTGAGGGTTGTTGGATGCGATTGCCGTTTTGAGCTCGTCTATTTCTTCGTAGAGTTTGTTTATGACGCCTTCCCAACTTGGCCAGTCGAAACCGATGTTTGCCGCTTTTCTTTGAACAGCCATTGCCCGTCTTAGTGGAGGAAGTTGGGTGGGAAGAGATTGCATAATAGAAGTTCTATCCTTTTCCTTTCCTTTTTCCCGTTCCCACTGAGCTAAACTTTCCTTTATGTTATTTGCGTTGGATGAGCCGAAAACATGGGGATGGCGATCAATCAATTTATTGTGCACTCCGGAAATTATTTCCTCTAGAGTTGTTTCATGTGTTTTTCTGTGAAGTTCATGAATGAATATCAACATATAGAAAACATCACCCAGCTCTTCTTCTATCTTGCTTGCGTTTTTTCCTTTCACGGCGCTCTGGAGTTCATAACTTTCCTCAATGAGATAGGATGCGAGATCATCAATAGATTGTTCTATGTCCCAGGGACATCCTCCAGGTTCTCTTAATATCTTTAGGGTAGCGCGAAGCTTGTTTATTTCATCAGAAATTGTTCTTTTTTTCTTTTTCATAGTTTTTGCTAAGAGAAAAAGCCAAACTAAAGCATTTCCCGGTTAATAATGAAGATAGAGCGGTTAAGAAACCTTTTTTACTCCAATCCGCATATCTGCTAAAGGAATGTGATTTTGATTATTGTATCCGTAATTGAATAATTTTTCAATAACTGATATAATCAATGCTTGCCCCGAATAATTATCAGGGGTATTGCGCCATTCTTTCGGAGTTGTGTTTTCAGTTTAAAGGTTTGGATTTAACTTGTTATGAATAATATAGTAATAAGAGGGGCGAGACAGAATAATCTTAAGGATATTAACCTTGAGCTTCCAAGAAGAAGCGTGATAGCTATTACAGGGGTTTCCGGTTCGGGAAAATCCTCTCTGGCTTTTGATACTATTTATGCGGAGGGACAGCGCCGATATATCGAGTCTATTTCCACTTACGCGAGGCAATTTCTTGAGAAACTTGAAAAACCGGACATTGATAGTATAGAGGGACTAAGCCCGACTATTGCTATTCGGAGAAAAAACACGGTTAAAAGCGCTAGATCGACAGTAGGTACTGCAACGGAAATATATGATTGTCTCAGATTGCTTTTTGCCAGAATCGGCAGGACGGTTTGTCCGGTCTGCGGAGAGGAAGTAAAATCTTATTCGCCGAGCGATGTATCCGACGAAGTAATAGAGAGATTTAATGGAAGCATGGTTTATATATTGATGCCGGAAGGAATTATTCAGAGTGATAAGTGGGAGAAAGTAAGGAGCTATTTGATTTCTCGCGGTTATTTGAGGCTTTATACTACTGGAGGCGCCGTGAGGATAGATGAACTGGATCCTGACAATTATAAAGGGGAGGAATTGTTTGTTCTAGTTGACAGGATTAATGCGGTAGAAAAAAATAGTATCCGTATTGTTGAAGCTGTTGAGCTTGCTTATCGTGAGCACTCGGAATTAGTTGAAGTAGTTAATATTGATAACGGGAGCAAATTAAAATTTTCCAGTAATCCCGTGTGTTCGCTGTGTGGAAGAAGATTCGAAAAACCTTCACCTCAATTTTTTTCTTTTAACAATCCATACGGTGCGTGTCCGGATTGTCGAGGTTACGGAAACCGTATGGAGTTTTCCGAAGAGATGATTGTGCCGGATCCGGAAAAATCTATTCTTGAAAAGGCTATTGATCCTTGGGCAAGAGAACGGTTTGAATATTTTTTTATACTCCTTACGGAATTTTGTAAAAAGAAAAAGATACCGGTAGATATTCCGTTTTTCAAACTGGAGTTGAAACAAAAAAATCTTATCTTCGAAGGTGAAGGTAAATTTGTCGGTGTCATCCCATTTTTGGAAAAAATGAAAAAAAAGACTTATAAAAAAGGACATAGGTTTTTTACGAGAAGGTATATGTCATTTACTACCTGCAGAACGTGCGGTGGAACGAGGCTAAGGAAAGAGACGGAAAATGTAAAATTTTCTGGCTATTCAATCAGCGATATAGTTCGAATGACACCCGGGCAGATTCTTCGGATTATGAATGAAACAAATTTGTCGGATAGGGAAAAAGTAATATCACGGGATTTAATTAACGAACTTGTTTCCCGACTTAACTTTATGGTAGATGTTGGTTTGGGGTATCTAACAATGGACAGGCTTTCCAGAACTCTCTCAGGTGGTGAAGCACAGAGAATAAATTTGGCGAATTCGATGGGGGCTAATCTTGTGGACACGATTTATGTACTTGATGAACCTTCCGTAGGACTCCACGCCGCTGATAATAAACGATTGATTGATGTGATGAAAAGACTTAAGGAACTTGGCAACACCGTAATTGTTGTTGAGCATGATCCGGATATTATTCTGGCATCAGATTATATTGTTGATCTTGGACCAAAGCCTGGAAGAGGTGGAGGTGAGGTTTTATGCAGTGGGTATCTTGACGAGCTTAAAGATAAGCGAATTCCGGAATCGAAAACCTTTGATTATCTTTTTGGCATGGTAAAGAGAGGAAAGCTGAAACGGCAGCATAGAGAAAAAAGCGGCGCTATTACACTTAGTGGTGTTTCAGAGCATAACCTGAAGGATATTGAAGTTAAGATACCATTGGGTAATCTTGTTGTTGTAAGTGGAGTCTCGGGTTCGGGAAAAAGCTCATTAGTGGTTGATGTATTATACAAAATACTTAAAAATAAGAAGATATCTGATGTAGGCGTTATTAATTGTGTGCTGGACGGTAAAATTGATAATGTTATCCTGGTTGATCAAAAACC
>JAGHBT010000164.1 GCA_021160845.1 bacterium
ACTGGAATCTTGAGATCGATCATATAGTGCCATACGCAAAAGGAGGAGGTAACTCGCTGGATAACTTAAGGCTCTTATGCGCTAAACATAATATACTGGAAGCGGAGCATGCCTATGGAAAAGATTTTATGAAAAAATATATAAATAAAGAATGATATTCAGAGAATAGCGTGTCCGTTTTACAAGCATTTTCATTATAACTTTTCGCTCAAAAATGTTAGGATATTTATGTTGTAATTGAAGTTCAAAAAGTTTCTTATAGAAAGCTCACTACTGCGAATAACCATTAAAGCTCTTTCATCGAATACCCAAACTAAGACAACCCCTGATACTCCTGTCACTTAAGCAACCCATAACTGATCATGGTTTAAAAAATCCTGAAATTTATGATATCACAAAGAAACTGATCGAGAAAACTGGAGACTGGCAAAAAAGAATACAAAGCGCGAAGAAGAAACTTGCTTTGTAGATCTCAATTACAAATAAATTTTATTACCCGTAACTTTTATACCGTTTAAACCGTAGAGATAGAATGAGCGCTGTAACGTATTGAGCCGCAAGCCTAAATTCGTATGTTCCAATTGTCAGCACGCATCCGCGCCCCAATCGTCAACCTAAAAATTAGAACGGTGCTTGACCCATAACCTAATGAAAGGAGGATAGAAATGAAAAGAGGAATGTCGATTATCATCTCCATTATTATTCTACTGCTCTCCTGGAATTATTCCATCGCAGGCGAACAAAAGGAGATCCATAAGAGATTCGACGGAAAGAAATCGATTGATCTACAAACTGTCAGCGGAGACTGCGCCGTCAAAACCCACAATTCGGATGAAATAATTGTGGATGTTGCCTACGACGAAAAACTGGAAGGTGTCGTGGAATTCAAGTTCAGGGAAACCTCGAAAAAATTGATTATCGAAGAAGACTGGAGAAAGAATTCACGAAACGGAGGTAATATATTATGGACTCTTACCGTTCCAAAAGAGACAATAATTGAGTTCTCCACCGCTTCGGGGGATTTGAATGCTTCAGGCCTTTCCAAAGGCCTCGAATCGAATACGGCCTCCGGTGATATCGAAATTGAAGATGTAAACGGCAAGATTGACATTTCAGTAGCAAGCGGCGATATAAATATAGTTAATTGCGCCGGGGAAATAGATATTTCTACAGCAAGCGGCGATATAGACATAACTAATTCCAGAGGGGAAATAGAAATTTCTACGGCAAGTGGAGATATTTATATTGAAAATTCCAAAGGTGATATTGATCTATCCACGGCGAGCGGAGATATCAAGGCCGTTAATATTGACAATGACGAAATTGAGTTTAGTACAGCTTCAGGCAAAATCGAAATCTCTAATTCCAGGGGAGCCTTTGATCTCAGCTGTGCCAGCGGGGAAATAAAAGCCAATGACGTTACAATTGAAGGATCCAGCGATTTCTCGACGGCATCAGGAGATATAAAAGTTATATTAGCCGAAGCAAGTGAGTATGACCTGGAACTATCAGCCGCTTCGGGGAATGTCCTCCTGGACTATAACAGCAACCCCATTAAAGGATACTTCAAATTTGAAGCGAAAAAACGCGGCGGAAGAATAAAATGTCCCTTCGATTTTGAACACGAGGAAGAATTTGTGAAGAATGAACAAACTTATCTCCGGAAATCCTTGAGCAGAGAAGGAAAAACACCGGAAATCTATTTAAATACGGCGTCTGGAAGTGTCAAATTAAAGAAATAATAGAACCGAATTGATCCTTTTTGGATTAACAGCTTTATCAAACCCCGGGTACTTTAGATTTATCAATAATCAGGCAACCGGGGTTTCTATATCATTGTCGTGAATGAAATAGATATCAACTTTTGTGATTACTTGTGGAGTGCAGGAGTTAATTCTTCGTCATACATAAAACTATTACTTGTCTAACCCATTTTTTAACCTTGCAGCACCATTATCTATTTTCCCCTTCTATAATTTTACATCTATCTGCTTGAAAAGTCTCGCTAATGGTTCTCCGGGCGCCTGTAAATCCAAATCCAGAAAATATCCGAATGGAGTTTGAGATACTTCATAGTCTGAATTAGTCATTCTCTCTTCCGCGTTGTCCATGACCTTTTTTGTAAAATCAAGGGACGCCTTACTATCGGATAAATGCGCGAATGAATGGAGTAATATTTTTTTTGTATCGTTCTTTCTGGCAGCCCATTTCAAATGCTTGATGAGTTTGGTCTCAATATATTTTAAGTTCTTCTCATCATCTTCTTCGGCATGTATGAACCCAACAAGCACATCCTCTATTTTTTTCTCTTCGTCAATTTCCGGAACAGATTCTACAGTCTTGAGAGTTGTTTTATATCCGAATTTATTCGCGTAGATCATCAATAATCTCATAAGTACTCCTTTCTTTCTGCGCCTTTAGCAGATACCCACGGGTAAACCCGTGGCACTTGCCTAAAATACGAGCTTCTCTATACGCCCTTCGGACGAATTCCCACTCACCCACGGGCTTACCCGTGGAACTCTGACCTGCGGGTTTTTTGAAAAAAAAACGCTCCGAGAATTGCTTAAAAGCCACCTATCTCAGTTATCCTGGAAAGAGTTGAGTTTCATATACTTTGATATGGTGTTAATTTGCCAGCAGTTTTTTCATCGTAATTCCAATATCCGCGGGGGAATCAACCACAGTTACCCCTGCCTCACGGAGGGTTTCTATTTTCTCGCTGGCCGTGCCCTTTCCGCCGGCAATAATTGCTCCGGCATGTCCCATTCGTTTGCCCTGAGGAGCTGTTCTACCTGCAATAAAGGCCACCACCGGCTTATTAAACTCCTCTCTAATATAATCCGCAGCCGTTTCCTCGTCAGTTCCACCAATCTCACCAATGAGAACCACCCCTTCAGTCTGCGGATCATCTTTAAAGAGTTTTAACCCATCGACGAAATGTGTGCCAATAATAGGATCCCCACCCAGACCTATACAGGTAGATTCACCTAACCCTTCTTTTGTTAATTGATCGACCGCCTCATATGTAAGTGTTCCGCTTCGAGAAAGAACACCAACTATGCCGGGCTTATGAATAAAGCCAGGCATAATCCCGATTTTGCATTTCCCTGGAGTAATGATACCGGGGCAATTGGGCCCGATAAGACGTGTATTCTTCCCGTTGAGGTAAGTGGTAACCTTAATCATATCAAGAGTTGGAATTCCCTCACTTATGCATACTATAAGTTTTACATTTGAATCAGCTGCTTCCATCACCGCGTCCGCAGCAAATGCCGGAGGAACAAAGATAACAGAAACGTCGGCTCCCGTCTCCTCCACCGCCCGGGCTACTGTATTAAAAACCGGAACTCCTTGATGAACCTGCCCCCCTTTGCCAGGTGTTACCCCAGCCACTATTTTCGTCCCGTATTCAGCCATTTGCATGGAATGAAAAGTACCTTCATTTCCAGTTATGCCTTGCACAATTACTTTGCTCTTATCATCAATAAGAATGCTCATTTAATTCTCTTCCTAATCAATTCAGAAACTGTATAAAAATCAAGCCGTTGTAAAACCTACAATCTTTTTCGACGCGTCGGCAAGGTCATCAGCTACCGTAAAAGACAAATCGGACTTCTCAAGAATCTCACCCGCAATGTCACTGTTTGTACCAGCCAATCGAATGACAATAGGCACTTTAATTTCCAGTCGTTTTGCCGCTTCTATAACACCGGTGGCC
>JAGHBT010000328.1 GCA_021160845.1 bacterium
CCTGATAACAAGACAATTATTATTCCAAACGGAGTATTATCTAACGCAAGTGTTACCAATTATTCTACTGAAAAGACCCGTCGGGTTGACATGACTTTTGGCATTGGATATTCAGATGATATTAAAAAGGCAAAAGAAATACTGGAAACATTACTTAAAAGCGATAGCCGAGTTATAAAAGACCCCGAGCCGATGGTAGTTGTTTCCGAATTGGCTGATAGCTCAGTGAATTTCGCGGTGCGTGCCTGGTGCAACAGTGATGATTACTGGGGGATTTATTTTGATATGCAGGAAAAAGTTAAGTTAGAATTTGACGAACAGGGGATTTCAATTCCATTTCCGCAGCAGGATGTGCATGTATTTAATAATTAGGGTTTAATGTCAGCCCTTAATATTAGGAGGGAGCTTACGGTGAAGCTGAAAGCAGTTGTACTTGTAATTTGTATTCAGATTTTTTTGAGCAGCTATATATTTGCTCAGGGAAAAGAGGTTGAAGAACCTAAATATGGATGGCAAAAGGAAGCGGTTGGTGGAATTAATCTAACGCAAACCAGTTTTGATAATTGGGCACAAGGGGGCGAGAATTCATTCGCATCGCAATTAAATTTTAATTTCAAATTGATAAATGACCGGGAAAAAACAAATTGGGCGAATTCCGGCAAGTTTAGCTATGGTTCGGCAAAAATTGGAAATCAGGAATCCCGCAAGTCCATCGATGAAATCAAATTGGAAAGTGTGTTTACGTACAAATTTGGCACATACATCAATCCTTATGCAGCTGTTACCGGTGAAACCCAATTTGCGTCGGGGTATGACTATGGCACTGTTCCTAAAACGCAGATCTCAGCGATTATGGATCCGGGGTATTTTCGAGAAAGTATTGGTGTTGATTACCAACCAAACGATATTGTAAAAACCCGGATTGGCGCTTCTCTGAAACAAACCATTACCAGTGATTACCCTATACCATACGCGGATGATCCGGATACTAAAAATGAGATAGAAAAGACAAAAAATGAAATTGGGGCCGAGTCGGTGACAGATATAAGTTGGAAAATATCTGAAAACACATTACTTATCACAAAGCTGGAACTTTTTTCTACATTTAAGGCTCTTAATGAAACTGATGTAAACTGGGATAATATTTTAACCATAGAAATTTCCAAGTACTTTAATGTTAATTTTAATTTCAAGTTATTTTATGACAAAGACATATCCAGTAAGCGTCAAATCAAACAGGCCATCGCTTTGGGGTTTACTTATAGTTTTATATAAACATTTAGTTTTGGCTTGCATGATTTAATCGGCGCTTTTTGAGAACTCGGCGATTTACTATCCGGTTTGAGATATGAATTTATTTTCTTGTATAAGCAAGTTTTATCCGGGAAAAGTCTTCCGAACTATCACGGCAATTCTGCTGGTTTTACTCTATCAGACAGCCCTGAGTGCGGGTGATCTAAAACGATTTACCCCCATAAGGTTTGAGCAGCTCTCAATTGAGGAGGGGCTATCTCAGAGTATCGTTACATGCATCGTACAGGATAATTATGGATTTATGTGGTTTGGAACTGAAGACGGCCTAAATAAATATGACGGATATAAGATTACGGTTGTCAGGCATGATCCTGATAATGAAACGAGCCTTGCTTTCAACCACATAATATCGCTCTGCTACGATAGAAAGGGGTTTCTCTGGATCGGTACATTTCAAAGAGGTCTCGAAAGATATAACCCTTCGACTGAAGAATTTATCCATCACGTTTACAACCCCGCAGATACAACATCTCTGAGTAATAACATGGTTAGGGTTATTGTTGAAGACAGCGGGGGATTTATCTGGGTGGGAACCGATAAAGGACTTAATGTCTTAGATCGAAAGACCGGTTCTTTCAAGCGGTACTTCTCGGATCCGGGAAATCTTTTTTCCCTGAGTTCCGATAAAATAACTTCGATTTGTGAAGATAAGCCGGCATCGATCTGGATTGGTACGGATGGTGAGGGATTAAACAGATTTGACAAAAAAACCGGCAAATTTGTCTGTTTCAGAAATGATCCTGCCGATGAGAGAAGTATCAGTCACAATTCAATTACATCGATATTTATAGATTCAGACGAAGTGATGTGGGTGGGAACAGACGGGGGAGGATTAAATAGGTTTTGCCGGAAAGATAATACTTTTACACATTTTATGGTTGAAGAGGGTAATTCTAACGGTATCAGTCATAATTCAATCAAGTCAATTTTTGAGGATAACAACGGTTTTCTCTGGATAGGGACAGATGGGGGAGGGTTGGACAGGCTCGATCGGAGTGAATTGAAGTTCAAAAACTTCAGAAACGATCCCAACGACCCGACAAGTCTGAGTTACAATGAAATATACGCTATTTTTGAGGATCGCACGGGGGTTATCTGGCTTGGCACTTACGGAGGGGGGATCAACAAATTTGATTCAAAAAGGAAGAGGTTCATCCATTATAAACCTGAGATTGGGGAACCGAACAGCTTGAGTCATGAAATAGTATGGAGTTTTTGTGAGGGCGATTCAGGTATCTTCTGGATCGGCACTCACGGCGGGGGCTTAAATCGGTTTGACAGAGAGAAAAGCCGATTCACTCACTATTTCCACGATCCCGAAGATCCTTCGAGTTTGAGCAATAATATAGTCAGAGTTATTTGTAAAGGAAGTGGGGGGGCGTTGTGGATTGGCACGAACGGCGGAGGTGTCTGCAGGTTTGACAGGGAATCTGAGAAATTTACGACCTATCGCCATTCCCCTTCTGATTCGGCAAGTATTAGCCATGATGAAATTAGATCAATTTATGAAGACGGGGCAGGGGAGTTGTGGATAGGTACAAACGGCGGCGGACTAAACAGATTCGACAAGACAACCGGAAAATCAGTGCGATATCAATATGATCCAAATAATCCTGCAAGTCTCAGTAATAATTATGTACGTGTCATTTACGAAGATAGCGATGGGATGTTCTGGCTCGGCACTCAGGGGGGAGGGTTGAATCTGTTTGACAGGAAAACAGGTTTTTTCACCCGCTATATGAGTAACCCGGATGATCCGCGGAGTATTAACAGCGATTATATTTTTTCAATATATGAAGATGATGCCGGGATATTATGGCTTTGTACCTGGGGTGGAGGCATTAATAGATTTGACAAGAATTCAGGGGAATTTAGAGCGTATACAAAAAAGGACGGGCTTCCAAGCAATTCAGTATATGGGCTGTTGGAAGATGAAAAAGGCAATTTCTGGTTGAGTACCAATAACGGACTTTCAAGATTTAATCCTAAAACGGGAACTTTTAAGAACTACAATTCGAGAGATGGTCTGCAGAGTAATGAGTTTAACGGAGGATCTTACTACAAGGCTGACAGCGGCGAAATGTTTTTTGGAGGGATCAATGGCTTTAACTCTTTTTATCCGGATGAAATAGAAGATAATCCATTTATACCCAAAGTGGTGATAACTTCATTTAGAAAGCTTAACAGGGAAGTTGAACTGAGCAGTCCCCTTGCTGAAATAGATAAACTTTTCCTTTCATACCGGGATTACAGTTTTTCATTTGAATTCGCCGCTCTCGAGTACTCGGCTCCCGATAAAAACAGATACGCTTACAGGATGGTCGGTCTTGAGGACGAATGGATATACACTGACGCGGAAAGGCGTTTTGCTTATTTTACAACTCTTCCTCCGGGAGAATACCAATTTCAGGTGAAGGCTTCCAACAACGATGGGATATGGAATATGGAAGGGATTTCCGTTGATATCGTGATTACACCTCCATTCTGGCAGAGGACAATTTTCAGAGTTACCGTCTTTCTGCTTGTCGTGATTCTGGTGTGGATATTATACAATAGGAGGCTGCGAAATGTGCGGCTGAAAGCCGAACTGGATACCGCTCATAATGCCCAGATGTCCATTATGCCTGAGAAAGCCCCCGAACTGGATGGATTTGATATTAGCGGAATCTGTCTTCCGGCCTACGAAGTGGGAGGAGATTTCTTTGATTATATTTGGCTGGACGAGAGTAAAAACAGACTGGCGGTAGTAATTGGTGATGTTTCCGGCAAAGCAATGCAGGCGGCTATGATAGCTGTTATGTCAGATGGTATGGTAAATACTGCTACCTTTGGGTCGAGTTCATCCGCGGAAATAGCTGGTTTTATGAACGAAGCTATATACAGAAAGACTCCGGATACAATGTTTACCTGTTCCTGCCTCTGTGTCCTGGATATTGACAAAAGAGAAATTGTTTTTACAAATGCCGGCATGAAGGCGCCGCTGCTAAAGACTGAAAATGCCGTTTCTGTTCTCGACAGTATGGGGTACGGTCTTCCCTTGGGTGCTTTCGCGGAAAGCCAGTATAAAGAGGAAAAAAGAAAATTTGAATCCGGAGATGTTATGTTCATTTTTTCTGATGGGGTAACAGAAGCAAGGAACAAAGCGGGGGACTTCTTCGGGGACGAAAGATTAATAGCGTTCCTCAATTCGATTGACACTCACGGGTTATCCTCACAGGAGATACAGAACAGGATGCTCAGCGTTCTGAACGAATTCAGGGAAAGCAGTCAGCAGGACGATGATATAACTCTAATTGTGATAAAAGCGCTTTGATCAGTTGTATCTTTCAAATAATTAAATTTTGTCTTGCAGCTTCCGGCCAATTATGATAAGAGTATTCAAACATACTGAAAATATAAAAAAGATATGGCGCGGACGCCTCGCGGGGGGTTTTTTGTTGTGAAACTGTATAGAAAGGGTCTAAGATAAGAAGAAGTTAATGGAAAATTGGAGGCGCTCAGCTATGTGCCAACGGGTTGCGGATTTCCATCCGCCCGATGTCCGTTGCTACGCGCCGGCCATCAAGCTGCTGCAGCGGACAGTAGTCTTCGCGAGCAAGCTCGCGTGATCACCCGGCGCTGGGACGTAGCCCATTAGGCATTCATAATTGTTGGTCGAATTGGAGGTTAGAAACCATGAAGCGAAATTGGGCAGTAGCGATCCTCTTGCTCCTAGCTGCTCCTACTCATGCTGAAGCGCAAGATAGGTTCATCTCGAAGATCACGCTTCCAAGTGGCCAAACGGTGGTCGTCGCGGAGGGTGATTTCGAGGCTCGATCTATTGGCAGTTTCAGCATACGGCTCTATGAGGCTGCTGCGGATTCAGACGAAACCACGTTCTTCATCTCTGGGCTTATTCGCGCTCGCGATGGAGTTGTAGAAAAAGTCATTTATGCTGATCTCGATGGCGATAAACAGCAAGAGATTATAGTCATTGTTCGTTCCGTAGGTACAGGGAACTATCAATCGGCGCACGCATTTGCGATTACGAGTGACGAAGTGGTTTTTCGTGCTGCGGTAGAGGGTCTCGCCCCCGATATAGACCCTGTGGCGGTCCTGCAGAGAACCGAGAATAGGCATCGGTGATGCGATGCCTAACAAACGTATCTGACGGTAGTCTTCGCGAGCAAGCTCGCGGAAACCCGCCGCGCCAGCCCTGGCGACCGCAGCCCGTTAGACTAAATATTTCGAGGAATAGAGAATCATGAGCATTAAACATTTACTTTTCGGGGTTTTTACTATCCTAATTATTGCTGGGTGTACTGATGAAGACAGATCCCCAGCTGGACCCGTTTACCCTGAATATTGGATGGGTGAAGTAACTTATGCATGCGGGACTTGGTATGGTAAGCGACCTGATGCTACC
>JAGHBT010000048.1 GCA_021160845.1 bacterium
GCTTATTACTGTGCACAAATTCCGTCAATTGTTACCATCCTGCCGCATTTGCGACTGTTCGGTCTCTATATATTCACGTTAAGCTGCTCTCGTAAATAATATTTATTTCATCCTAAAAGATTTCCTAAACAACCCCCTACCCGTAACCCTTTTCAATCCGTTAATATTCTTTATTGCAGCCTCTCTCCCCATCTCAATACACTCTTCGAGCATCCCGAAATCAGTCCAGTGCATACCCCCCGTATCAATCTCAACAACATAATCCGCTTTATCTATAAGCATTCTGAATAATTTTAATTTTGCGAGCTGGTCACCCCTTAGAATAACATCCATAGAACTTTCAAGTTTTCCAATAGGGGAAGGATCGTAACCGAATATAATGCCAATTACTACATCAGCGCCTAGCCCCCTTGCCGCCATTACCGGATCATTCGCCGTTACTCCACCATCAACAAGTAATTTGTCTTCCATTTTTACCGTTGGGAATATTCCCGGGATAGCAGTGCTTGCCCTCACTGCGTCTTTTATTAATCCTTTCTTAAATATCACATCCTCCCCGGATATCAGATCAAGGGCAACCGCGGCGAAGGGAATCTTTGTATCCTCAAATCTCTTTTCATCAAAGAATTCATCAAAGAACCTTTTTACCGGTTCCTCCGCGATGAGAGCCGGCCTGAGCAGCGCTTCGGCAAAGGTTAGCTTTGTTTTCAGTTTGTTTCTTATCCTGTCAAACCAATTGCGCTCTTCACCCAATCTTAATTTGTCCAGTTTCAAATCCCCGTACACTTCGGAATTTACAAGTGTCTGTGCTGTTTGTTTCAATTTATCAATATCAGGCTCAAGGGCATAACTTGCTCCTATAATCGCTCCTATACTCGTTCCGGAAATAACGTCAACAGGAATCCGATTTTTCTTAAGAATTTCAAGAAACCCTATATGCGCGAGCCCCTTTGCTCCACCACCCGCAAGCGCAACACCGATTTTAGGTCTTTTAAAAAGCATTAAACACCCCTTGTTGATATTCTTCAAAAGGAATCACAATTTATATTCAAGTAATAAACGCGATTTGTCAAGATATGAGAAATAGAGGAAATAGGGTTACGAATCACATATTTCTTCTACTAATCCATATAATACTTGACGGTTAAAGACTCCCTGCATTACTTTTGCGTCATGTCGACCAAAAAGAGAAAAATGACCAAAAAATTGAAATCAAAAACCGGCCAAAATAAAGAATCTAAAAGCAACCGGGGATTCCGCGGGGAGTTCACGCTCTTTGTGTTCTCCTTCTTTTCTCTCTGGATCCTCTCCTATATCCTCATTCGCATGAACCCCTCTGTTGCGCTATATCTTCAAAAAACTGTAGCAAAAGAACTGGCATTCTTTCTCAATCTTATGGGGTATGACTTTGATTTAGACGGAAGTGTTTTTGCCTTCCACACAGCTCACGGGATGGAGAAGATGTATATAATCGCTGAATGCACGGGGATTTATACTACAATGATTTTCCTGTCAATAATCGGAGCCTTTCCGGCAAAAATCGGCGGAAAACTAATCGGTCTGCTGCTGGGAGTGCCCGCCATTCATATCCTAAACATGTTACGCATGATATTCATTTCTCTCATACTTTATCATAAGAGATCTCTCTTCCATTTTTTCCACGGATATTTCTGGCAGGTTGGATTTGTCGCCTTCATGCTGATACTCGTGTTTCTATGGATGAGCAAATTTGCCGAACTCGGGAAAACAAGGAGCGGAGACAGGTAACATATTGAACGAAAGGCCGCATAGTGAAACTTGCCCAATATTTCATCATCACTGAAAAAACGGGTGTCGGGCGATGGACTTTGATATTCCTCACACGGTTCGTGGCCAGTTCCTTTCTCCTCTACCTGCTTTACCTCTGGGTGGGAAACTATTACGCCAGGTGGATAGCTTATGGGGCAAAACCGGTTCTCGCGATTTTCGGGTATGATATAATAATCAAAAAGGCTATGAGTATTACCGAGGATATCTCTCTTAACCCGGTCGTTTTCTTTTCACTGGTAATAGCTATTATGAATATCAAATTAAGAAAGAGGGTTTCAGCCGCGATACTCGGGTTCTTAATTCTTTCCGCCGCGAATATACTGACAGTTTTTATGGCATTTTTGAGTTTTTACAAGGAGAGTGAAACACTCTGGGCCGGGACTGAATTCTTTAACCTTACAATCAATTTCTTTCTTCCGATTTTCCTATGGTTTATCCTTCTCCCTCTCGGGTCGGTTCTGCCACTAAACCGTTCGCCACGGAAGTAATCGATTACGGGGCTTTCTATTTGCTTGTATCCGGCTTTGCCTTTGAACCTTCAGCGCTGTCCTCTACGACATAGCCCATCTCGTTTATCTTGTCCCTTAAGACATCCGCCTCTTCGAAGTCCCTGTTCTTTCTCGCTTCTTCTCTCTTTTCTACAAGTCTTAGGATTTCATCCGGTATGTCAAATTCCGCGGCCGGGAGACCATCGGCAAAAAGTCCCAGGATATCATTAAACATATTCATGGCATCGATAAGCTTCTTAACAACGACCGCGTTTTTAGCCAGGGCATCCCCTGACGCACTTTTAACCTTGTTTATTTCACGCACGAGGGTAAAAATGTGTCCGATAGCCTCCGCGCTGTTAAAATCATCGTCCATAGCGGCAAGAAATTTCTCTTTCACTTCATCAGCGATTTCGCCCAATTTCAGCGCCATTTCATCTTCTCTATCGGAACCGTCGTTCTGCCCGGCGCATTCGTCGAGATAACGGCAGGTATTGCTGATCCTCTCCATACCCGTTCTGGCCTCTTTGAGAAGCTCTTTGCTGAATTCAGACCTGCTGCGGAAATGTGTTGAAATGAGATAAAAACGGATAACTTCCCCTGAAAATTCTTCGTTCACCTCGTCGATCGAGAAAAAATGTTGCGTCGATTTGGACATTTTTTCTCCATGCAGATTCAAGAGTCCATTGTGCATCCAGTAATTCGTAAATTTTTTACCCGTTGCCGCCTCGCTCTGAGCTATCTCATTTTCATGGTGCGGAAAGATAAGATCCTCTCCCCCACCATGCATATCAAAGGTCTCCCCAAGATACTTCATCGACATAGCCGAACACTCAATATGCCATCCGGGACGCCCCTTACCCCACGGGGAATCCCAATACGGTTCCCCCTCCTTCGCGGCTTTCCAGAGAGTAAAATCCAGAGGATCTTCCTTGTTCTCTCCCGCTGCTATACGAGCCCCAACCTTAAGATCGTCTATCTTCCTGCCTGACAGCTTACCGTATTCTTTAAACCTTCTAACCCGAAAATATACATCTCCGCCCGATTCGTAGGCAAAACCCTTTTCCTCCAGCTTTTTTA
>JAGHBT010000035.1 GCA_021160845.1 bacterium
ATAATATCTTTTGTCGGATTGATTGCAATTGCAAGGTTTTTGGAAAAGGGAATATAGAAGATGGAAATGTTTGGAACGATAGTTACAGGAATTGGAGTATTATTCCTGTTTTTTGGCGGCTTGGGAGTGTTTAGGTTGCCGGACGTATATAATCGGGTGCAGGCGGGAACTAAATGTACCACCCTGGGCGCTTTTCTGGCTGTAATTGGTGTGGGAATAATGCAGCCGGAGTGGTTCTGGAAAACACTTATTATCGGATTATTTATTCTTATCTCCAACCCGATCTCAAGTCATGCCCTCGGAAGGGCTGCCATTAAAAGCGGGGTTCCTTTGTGGGACAAAAGTGTAACGGATAAGACTGAAGAATTTAAAGGACACGAGGAATGAATGTAATTATTGCCACTGTATTGGTTCTTGTAATGCTGGTAGCGGCAATCGCGGCGTTGATCTTTAAGGATTTATTGAATGCCGTTATTGCTTCATCCGTAGTCAGTTTAATAGCGGCTGTTATCTTTTATCTCCTTCAGGCGCCCGATGTGGCTATGGCGGAAGCTGCCATAGGTGCGGCATTGGTGACGGCTATTTTTATTATCGCCATAAGAAGAACAAAAAGGTTTGAAGAATGAGAAGAATTATAGCGATAGCGCTATTGGCCATAATTGTCATGGGGATTTCACTTGCAGTAAGGGAGATACCTTTTGGCAAAACGGATACAAAAGTGGGTGAATACTATCTAAACGAGGGAAGAGAAGAAACAGGGGCTGCAAATATTGTTACTTCGGTAGTTGTTAATTACCGCGGTTTTGATACCTTGGGTGAAATAGCGGTGCTTTTTACCGCGGCTATTGGGTTGGGCGCTGTTTTCGGTTCTCGTAAAAAGAGGAAAGTTGCCGAGGAGGTAGAGAAGTCGAGCCTGATTGTATATACGGGGTGCCGGTTTTTGTTTCCGGTGATTCTCCTCGTTGGCGCTTATATATTTATTTATGGGCATCTCACTCCTGGGGGAGGGTTCCAGGGAGGGGCTGTTGTTGCCTCCGCCTTTCTCTTGATGTATTTAACATGTCGCGGAAAGAGAGTTAGAGATAAATCTAATAAGGTAGTGGAGTCGCTTGGAGGATTAATCTTTGTTGGAATGGGTTTAGTAGGGTTGGTTATAGGGAAGGGATTTCTTTTTAATTTTTTACCAAAAGGGGAATTTTTGACTTTATTCAGCGCCGGGATAATTCCAATAATTTATATTGCAATCGGATTTAAGGTTGGGGCCGAGCTGGCTGGTGTACTTGATAACCTGATAGAGGAAAGCAAATGAATTTCTTGAGTCAGTACATTTATTATATAGGGGCTTTTGGCCTGTTTTTTATAGGTTTGTATATTATGTTGACCAAGAAAAACCTCATCAAAGTTATTATTGGATTAGATATTCTGGATACCGGAGTATTTTTGTTTCTTATAGCTATAGGTTATACTAGCGGGGGCACTGCTCCTATATTTTCAAAATCTGTAACGGAGACTGGTAAGATGGTTGATCCGGTACCTCAGGCATTAGTGCTGACGGGTATTGTGATTGGAGTGAGTGTTTTGGCGCTAGCCCTTGCTTTAGCAATAAGATTATATGGTCATTACGGTACTCTTAATTTAAGGAAGATAAAGGAACAAAGATGGTAAACCCCGTACTTTTAATTGTTGTACCTTTAGCCTTGGCTTTTGCTGTTCCTTTGTTCGGGCTTATTTCAAAGAAGATTGTAAAGTTTCTCCCGGTTGTGGCGCTTCTTTTTAACCTTATTGTTTCCGTAATGCTTTTGCCAAAAGTAATGGAACAGCCTATTCATGTTTTTATAGGGGGTTTCTCGCCGCCATTCTGTATTAATCTGGTAGCGGGGCCTATTGGTATTTTGTTTTCTGTGCTTATTGCTCTGGTAGGGCTCCTGGTTTCAGTTTATGCATTGGGTTACATAAAAGAGGGAGCTATAGAAAAATATCATATCCTTTATCTTCTTCTTATTACAGGCGCTACAGGGGTTGTTCTTACAGGTGATATATTCAACCTTTTTGTTTTCTTTGAAATTCTCTGTATTTCATCATATTCTCTTGTGGCTTATCTGGGGAATAAGGCCGGAATTGAATCGGCGGTAAAATACCTTCTCCAGGGAGCGCTTGGTTCGAGTTTGATTCTTCTGGGTATAGGATTGCTTTACGCTAAATATGGAACACTGAATATGGCGGATCTAGCCGGCAATATTCATTCTATTAAATCGTTTTCAAATTTTCTTCCCCTTGTTTTATTGGTAACAGGGCTTGGCGTTGAAGCAGCAATCTTCCCTTTAAATGCCTGGTTGCCGGATGCACATTCATCCGCGCCCTCATCGATAAGCGCGATACTCTCAGGGATTGCTATTGAGGTAGGGCTTTATGCTGTAGTGAGGGTCGTTTTTACTATATTTGGAGCTTCAAGTTTTCTTGTATTCCTGCTGTTTTTGGGTGTTTTAACCTTATTGATAGGGGAAATGAGCGCCTTCAGTCAGAACAATATCAAGAGGATGTTTGCCTATTCCAGTATTGGGCAAATTGGTCTGATTTTATTCGCGTTATCTATTGCTACCCCAGATGGAGTCAGCGCGGGCTTCTTTCAATTGATAAGCCACACGCTGGCCAAAGCCCTATTATTTCTGGCCGTAGGTTATATGATCTACAGAACCGGTTCGATGGATATTTCTTCCTTAGAGGGAATGGGTAAAAAGATGCCTTATACCTCTTTGGCTTTTACAATTGGAGTGCTTTCACTTGTGGGAATGCCGCCGTTTATCGGATTCCCGAGTAAACTTATGATTATTCGAGCTGCGCTTCTTAAACAGGAAACACTGTTCACTGTTCTTGTCGTACTTGTACTTATAGCAACGGTGATTGAAGGGGCATATTTCTTCAGGGTTATACAGGCTATCTACTTCAGAGGTGAAAAATCTGAAAAAAAGAGAGAAGGGGCTCCACTCAGCGCGTTGATACCTCTCTTTATCTTTGTGGGTTTGATAGTTGTAATAGGTGTTTATCCAAAACTCGTAACTAATTTCCTGGACTCAACCGCTTCGGAACTGTTGAACAGGTTGGATTACATAAAAGGTGTTATAGGATGACCGTAGAAATTCTACTTGCAATTGCCTTTGGCGGGGCATTTATAACCTATTTTTTAGGTAAGGTGGCTAAGAAAGCCGGGGAAGTCTTCGCTGTACTTATTTCCTTGGCTTTAGTGGCTATTGTCGCGTATTTCTATAATTCTTCCTCGAGTGAAATTTTTTATACGGGATTTATGGGTTTTCCTCTCGTTTTAAAGATGAATACCCTTTCCTGGTTTTTTGCCATTACTATTACAATTGTGGGGGCACTTTCGGTTATTTTTTCCCTTAGCTATATCAGGGGAAAAGAAAGAACTGACTTTTATTATTTAATGCTCATGTTGGTAATTGCCGGAATGATGGGAGTAGTGCTTTCGGGGGATCTCCTTTCTTTTTATATCTTTTGGGAGATTATGTCATGGAGTACATTTCTTCTGATATGTTACAATAGAGGCAAAGCCATTGCGGCCGGCATGAAATATATTGTTATGTCATTAACCGGTTCACTGGCAATGCTGGTTGGAATAATAACTATCTATAACAGCTGTGGAAGCTTGCTGCTCTCAGATGTTTCTTTATTATTATCATCTGTGTCTTCAAGTTATGTTGTATTTATTTTAACTCTTTTCTCCATTGCTTTTGGAGTTAAGAATGCATTGTTACCGTTTCACCCATGGCTTCCACCCGCTCATTCTGAGGCTCCCTCTCCATTTTCCGCGGTTCTCTCTGGAATATTAATTAAAATGGGAACTTATGGTTTTATACTTTTCATATATGTAATAATAGGATTTAAGACGTATTTGAATTTAGGCAATGGGGTATTAAGCTTTCGCTATATCCTTTCGATTTTAGGGGCTCTTACTATTATTGGACCTACATTTATTGCCATGTTCCAGAATGATGCCAAGAGACTCCTCGCTTGGTCCAGTATTGGGCAGGCAGGGTATATAATACTGGGAATTGCCTTTGGCACAAGTTTGAGTGTTGCCAGTGGAATATTCCATTTTGCAAATCATGCGGTATTTAAATCCCTTCTTTTTATTGTTGTTGGTACAGTGGAATACCGGACGCATGGTGTTCGTGATTTGGATTCTTTAGGTGGATTAGCAAAGAAAATGCCTATTACATTTATTGGTGCCTTGATTGGTGTTTTTGGATTAATAGGAGTACCATTAACAAATGGATTCGTTTCTAAATGGTTGCTTTATAAAGGCTTGATACTCGATAAATCTCCTTTCCTGGCCTTTGCCGCCCTTATTGGTACATGGGGGACTGTTTTGTAC
>JAGHBT010000029.1 GCA_021160845.1 bacterium
AGATAATGGTTGCTCACTTTGCTAAGGCCGACCCGGCGTACGGGGAAGGTGTTGCGAAGGCATTGAGCCTGAAATGATACAGTAAAGAATAACAATTGCATGCACCTCGATGTGGTAAAGTGCGGTGTGATTTACTACGCAGGTAATTTGCGACGTGATAATTTAGTATTGGATATCCCGCAGGTGTTATGGTATAAATATTGCGATTCTGGTTGATTGAAAAAAGGAGTAATCGTGAAATATCCTGCAATAATATTATTATTTACTGCTGTATTTTTATTTGCCATGGGGAGTTGCGATCATGGACTGAATGGAGGGGAGGAAGATATGAAAATTGTCTTTTTGCACCACAGTACCGGAAATATTATATGGAATGCCGGCGTGAAAAGCTGGTTTAAGACCTACAACAAAGAAAATAATACTAAGTACAAGATAAATGAATTGGCATTTCCAGGAAAATCTCCCTACGGTTGGCACAACTATCCTTACGATTACTGGAATATATGGGTCAAGAACGCCGGTAACAAGAAGTTCATGAAAGAACCCACACTCGAGATTCTAACGAAAAAATACGATTTGATTGTACTTAAGCACTGTTTTCCGGTAAGTAAAATTGTACCATGCCCCGGTGGAGGACCGTCTGTCGATTCTGACATAAAATGTATCGAAAACTACAAGCTGCAGTATGAAGCGCTTAAGGAAAAAATGAATTCATTTCCGAAGTGTAAATTTCTTCTATGGACCGGAGCCGCTTTGGTTGAAGAAGTGACAGATGAAGATTGCGCGAAGCGGTCTCGGGAGTTTTTCGAATGGGTCCGTAAGGAATGGGATACGCCAGGCGACAATATTTATATATGGAATTTCTTTGAACTCGAGACGGCAGGCGGTTTGTATATGAAAGATGAATACGCCGTATCTCCTACTAATTCTCACCCGTCGTCGGAATTCGCGGCTATGGTGGCCCCCATTTTCTGCCAGCGGATCATTGATATTGTTGAAGGACATGCCGACAGCACCAATGTTACCGGAACTAAACGGTAAAAGCTTCGTGCCGTTTGACTGATAGCCCTTTTTATAAGTTGTTCAATTCATTTAATTGAAGTACAATATTGTTTTAATAAAAATTGGGTTCAGAAATCTTTTGTCAGGGAAAAAGAAGGGGTTCCTAATGAAACTCAGAATTCCAATTATTTCTCTTATTTTACTTCTTATATTAATTTCCTGTGAAGCAGAGTCATTGGAAAATGAAACACAAAATGTTGTACAGGGATTGATCGTTTATGGCGACACTCGCACAAATCATAAGGATCACCAGAGAGTTGTGAACGCGATTCTCAAAGCCGGTCCGGAAGTTGTTTTTCATACGGGCGATATGGTCGCGAATGGGAGGCATCAGGCTCAATGGGACACCTTTAATGCTATAACCTCCAAGCTTCGAGAGACAAGTGAGTTCTTTCCTGTTCTCGGGAATCACGAAAATAATTCAGATCTTTACTTCGATAACTTCGAGTTGCCAAATAATGAAAGGTGGTATTCGGTAAACAGGGGAGGGGTGCATTTCATTATACTTGATAGCTGTTCGGGGATAGATACAGTTTCAGCGCAGTACAGCTGGCTGAAATTGGATCTTGAAGAAGCTAAAAAGAGTTTTTCGTTTATTGTCGCGCTTTTTCACCATCCACCATTCAGTACAGGACCGCATACCGAAGATGAAAAGGGATTAAGGGATACAATAGTTCCACTTTTCGAAAGCTACGATGTGGATGTTGTATTCAGCGGGCATGATCATGACTATGAAAGATCACTTTACAATGGAATCTATTATATTGTATCAGGTGGAGGTGGAGCGCCTTTATACGATCAGGAAAGAAAGAGCGAATACAGCCAGGTATTTCGTAAGGTTTATCATTTTTGTGAACTTTCAGTTACCTCGGATAGTCTTACCGTTTGTGTGTTTGACACCCTAAGTAACATGATCGACAGGTTTTCAGTGCCGGCGGAGTAAATAATGAGACTCTGAGCCACATTCGGGGCTTGTATGTTGAAGAAGGATTTAAGGAAATAATGTAATTTCCAGGAAATTAATTTAAGAATGGGAGACAGAATATGAGTCTGTCGAATCTTCATAAGAGCTGGGTTGGTCCGGCAGCGATAGGGGGGATAAACGGGGCAACATATATATTTGTATCACGAACGATTGGCACTTTTAAACCGGAAATATTCATGAATCTGAATATCACGCGCGCAAATACTCTGATTTCTTTTATTGCCGCTGCCGCGATCTTATATTTTTATGTTATTTTTTATATTGAGTTCGCGAAAAAGGAGACAAACGCGGTTAGGATAGCGTCTTTTGTGATGCTGATCGGTTCTTTCTTCGTAACACTTCTCTTCTTGAAGGGAATACTGATGGTTTTTAATATCTATCATTTTCGTTCGCCGATCTTTAATATTCTTGTTCCCTCCCTTTCTTCACTCATCGCCTTGTATTTTTTTATCACTCTCTACAAAGAAATAGAGTGCGGAGGAAAGGGCTTGTTGCGGCAAGCGTTGTTCCTGGCGGCGTTAGGTTCCGGACTATCGGTATTTACAAGGGGTTTGATCACCTATAATTATTTCGCTGAGAAGAAATTTGAATGGATCTGGAGATATACAT
>JAGHBT010000247.1 GCA_021160845.1 bacterium
CCCTTCAGCGCCGATGGTACTTAGGGGGCAACCCTTTGGGAGAGTAGGACGCCGCCGGTTTTATATTAGCCGCTCTTAATAGGAGCGGCTTTTTTGTGTTTAAAGGGATATTTCAGAACATAGAAAAGAGAACTGCTGAATTGTGGAAGAACTACACGAATATTTTATTGACGGATATTCGAAAAATATGATAGCTTTCCCAAAAGCATATAATCTGATATTAATATAGTAGAATTAATTACGATTATGAAAATTCTGATAGGGAGTAAGGAGTATCAATGAAGAGTGCGATTTCTCTTATTTCGATTATGTTATTTCTTTTAGTAAGTGCAAGTATGAGCGCTCAGGAACCGGTATCTTCAGATAATAATATTAAGGCGGAACAAATTCCGGAAAGCCTTAAACAGCAATTTAAAAATTTGCCGAAGGAGAAACAAGAGCAGCTGATAAACGAAGAATCTAATAAAAATAAGAAAGAAAAATCCTTGGGGACAAATTCGTTGGAGACAGAATCCCTGGAAGTAGAATTTGAAAAATACGGTTACTATACTGATATAAAAAAGGTCTTTTCTAAACTGCTCATGTTTGGAAATGACATTTTCAAAAAAGGTTCTCTCGGATTTTCAAGTGTTGGTTCAATTTCTATACCTGAAGATTATATCCTCGGGCCTGGAGATAAAATAAATCTAAATATTTGGGGTAAAACAGAAGAGAGTTATTCGCTAAAGGTGAACTATGAAGGGAATGTATTTATTCCTAACATAGGAGTTGTTAATCTCAGGAATAAGACTCTTTCTCAATCAAAAGGATTGCTGGCGAATCTAATCGAGAAGAAATATGCGGATTCGAAAGCATATCTGTCACTTTCCAATCCAAAGTTAATTTATGTTTCTGTTAATGGAGAAGTAGATAATCCGGGACAATTTAATCTTCCTCCCCTTTCAAATATTATTCAGGCGATTTCATTCGCGGGTGGGATTAGCGCTAAGGGGTCAATGAGGAATGTTCAGATAATAAGAAATAACAAAGGCAGAATTTTTGATCTTTATCCATTTCTGTTATCGGGAAAATGGGAAAAGATGTCATTGTCTCCGGGCGATGTGATCTTTATTCCGATTGCTGAAAAAAGAGTGGCAATTTTGGGGAATGTAAAAAGAAACGCTGTTTTTGAATTGAAAGATAATGAAGGATTAAAGAAACTAATTGAATTCGCTGGAGGTTTTTCAGCGGATGCTGATCTAAAAAGGATTCAGGTCGATAGAATTATTAAACCCGGAATGCGAAAAACAGGAATGCCTGAGAGAGAAATTCTCAATGTCGATTATACTCTTTTGGAAAAAAAGGATTCAAATTTCGAATTGCAAGATTCAGATGTAATCACTGTATTTCAAGTTTCCGATCTGATTAATAACTATGTAAAAATAAAAGGCGCGGTATTTAAACCCGGCACTTATTCTATTAAGTCTTCACTGTCTCTAAATGAATTAATACGAATAGCGGGTGGTATTTTTGACGATGCTTACAGAAAAAGATGCGATATATTAAGGACTTATTCAGATGGCACCAAAGAAGCCTATGGCATAAATTTATCGGAAATACTAAATGGGAATTTAAAATTTGAGCTTCAAAAACTGGATGAAATAACTATTTATTCAGTGTGGGATTTTAGGGATAAATTCTATGTCTCAATTAGCGGAGCTGTTAGAAAACCGAATGATTATTTATTCACAGAAGATATGAATCTGGAAGACCTTATTATTAACGGTGGTGGTTTTAAATATTCAGCCGATTCAACCTGGGTTGAGATTTCCAGATTAAAAGAAATTACTTCGGAAAGCGATACACTCTGGAATGTCTTTAAGGTTGATTTATGCGATAATAAGAATGAGGAGTTTCCTCTTCAAAAGTTTGACAGGGTGTATGTCAGAGAACAACCTGAATTTAGATTACAGGAAAGTGTAACAATAGAGGGGGAAGTTAAATATCCGGGAAGATATTCTTTAATTACAGGTGAGGATAATATATTCACCTTGATTGATAGAGCGGGGGGGGTTACTGACAGGGCATTTGA
Organism: bacterium; assembly: GCA_021160845.1. Lineage (GTDB taxonomy): Bacteria > Krumholzibacteriota > Krumholzibacteriia > Krumholzibacteriales > WJIX01 > JAGHBT01. The sequence continues at coordinate 2,072 of JAGHBT010000247.1, forward strand.
AAAAGGCATTATGCTTTTGCGTCCCTCTTTGCGTAGAAATTTTTCAAATGAAGAAATAAGAAGTATTATTAATAATGCCTATGAAATGGAGTACGACACTACAAGTACAATGATGCAGATAGCGGAGCGATATTCCGTTGTGGAATTTGACAATATTAATTTCCAGAGAATAAATGTTGATTTTGAAGAGGTTTTGAATGATAAGCGGGGAGTAACACTGAGAGACGCGGATATAATAAATATCCCTGAAAAAACAGATGAAGTATTTGTGTTGGGCGCAATACCAAGAAATGGGACTTATAAGGTTAAGGCGGGAGAAGATTACAAATATTATATTAAATCAGCGGGTGGGCTGAATGAGAATGCTGATAAGGGCAAAATATCGATTCTAAAATATAATGGCTTGGTTTACTCAGAACACTTAAGCGATGTGGATATTGAAAGTGGTGATTATATAATTGTTCCCAAAAAACTAAAAAGGCCAAGTACCCTATGGCGTGATCTTAACGATGTATTTTCGGTTCTAGGCACTATAGTAACAAGCACCTATATAATATACCAGATATCTAAATAAATAATCTCTGGGAAAAAGAAAGGCTGTTGTGGAAGAAAAAGAAATTAACCTACTTGATTATTGGAATATAATCTGGAAGCATAAAAAATTTATTGTAATTGCTGTTACTGTTGTTACGTTGCTAGCGCTAATTATCAGTTTGTTTCTGCCAAAATGGTATAAAGCGACTGCTGTTATCATGCCGCCCGCTAATGAAGGGGGAGGTATAAGCGGCATCAGCGGGAAAAATCTGGGAGCTATAGGCCTTGGTGGCATGTTGGGTGGGAATGATAACCAGATGGGATTGCTTGCAATACTAAAAAGCAAGGCTATATTGGAGGCATTAGATGAAGAGTTTGATTTGCAAAGTAAATGGAAAACAAAATTCAAATTTCAAACTTATGCTAAAATAAAATCAAATTTAAATATAAATGTTGGTGAAGAATCCCAAATTGTGATTTCAATGCTTGATATGGATCAAGACTTAGTAGCAAATATGGTAAATTATGTTGTGTATTGTCTTGATAGTTTAAATATTGCTC
>JAGHBT010000147.1 GCA_021160845.1 bacterium
ACATATTGTCGATGAATATGTACTTTTATTCTGTCTGGGACGATGGTGTATAAACCCTCGCCATTAGTTCTTTGTCTATCATAAACAGAGCATTCCCTTTTTCTCCGGCAAGTTTAAGTTTGTCGAGAATTTCATTAACACTTGATTCTTCTTCAATCTGCTCGGAAATAAACCACTGTAAGAATATTCTTGAAGCATGGTCATTTTCTTCTATTGCCAGATTCATCAGGTTATTTATAAGACTTGTTACGAATTTTTCGTGTTCGAGGGTTTTTTTAACCATTTCCATAGGTGTCCCAAAGTCCGCTTGCGGTTGATCTATCGCTTTTAACTTTACTCGCGCGCTTTGTTCCTGAATGTAGTTATATATACGCATTGCGTGGTCAATTTCCTCCTGTTGCTGTACAAAGTACCAGTTGGCAAACCCTTTTAACCCCTGAGATTCCGAATAGGATGACATCGAAAGATAAAGATATGCCGAGTATATCTCCTTATTTATCTGTTCGTTCAAGGCTTCGATCATTTTGTCGCTTAGCATTTTCACAAACCTACCTTTTAAAAAACGCCTGCGTGATAATAATAATAAATTTACATAATCTCGAATTCATCTTTACCAACTCCGCAATCGGGGCAAACCCAATCATCCGGCAATTCTTCAAAGGGGGTCCCTGGTTTTATTCCACCATCAGAATCGCCCTCCTCAGGATCATATACATAACCGCAAACCAAACACTTCCATTTTTTCATTTCATTCTCCTTTAAAACTAAAACCCTAAATAATCCAACCTTCCATAAATAGTGCTTTATTCCATATTGAACAAACAAAACCCATCACCAAGATAATATTTTCCGCTATATTTTACCCCCCTTTTGAAGTAATAATAACTATTGTTATTTCATCAGTTAAAGGAATACTGCCGATAAATTCATTCAATTTAACTAGTATCTCATTAACTATTTTTCGGGGGGGAGTTCCCCTATTACTTTCAAGTATTTTGGCTATTTTTCTACGACCAAAAAAATCACCATCGGCGTTTCTTGCTTCAACTATCCCATCTGAAAAAATACAAAGCGTGTCGCCTCTCTCGAAAGAAACCATATTCTCCCTGTAATAAAAATCGGAATCTATTCCGACTATCAGCTGCGTATCAAGAAGTGAACCTGCTTTTCCATTCTCACGGATAAGAAAGGGTGGCTCATGCCCCGCCAATGTGTATTTTAGCATTCCGGTATTAGAATTAAAAAGCATACACATCAGTGTAAGAAAAACCCCTTGCCCTTCAAATATTTCATTTATCTTACCATTTAATAGTCTTACAACTTTACCGGGACTTAACAGTTCCATTTCCATCTTAGCCGAACAGGAAGTTTCAACATATTCTCCCATGGTCTTAGCAGCCAAGGCATTGATATGTGTCGTTTCTATACTATGGCCCATCACATCATAAAGAAGCAAGAATGTGCCTCTAGCTTCAAGATCGTGTTCCTTAATAATAGTAGATAGAATATTATCCCCCCCCACAAGCACTGCTGGAAGCGATACAGCGGCAGTTTCAAGATCATCAGAAACATCAAGGGGAATAAAAGAAGGCTTTTGAGGAATGGCATAAGAAAGATCACTACCCGACTGCTCCGAATCATCCCAACCCCTTTCAATAGCCTGATACTCATTTGTAAGAAGATGCCTATGTCCACGTTCTTCCTCCGCAAGCCTTGAGAGAAGCCCCCTTACGCCCTGAGGAAGAGAAAGATTTTCACTTCCCCTGGAATAATAGTTAAAAGCCGTCGTTTCCCTTTTTATCGCTACCGAAAGCACCTTCAATACTTGCTCTATCTCACTACGACTCATTGCTTTTCCATCCCGCTTAAGGATATTAAGAGTTTTTAACCTTGCTATAATACGCATATGTCATTGGAGTTTTATCGTTTAACAATTTTACTCCCACTATATTCCCAATAAATATACTGTGAGTTCCAGCATCGACAGTTTTGTCTTGCAAAACAGAACATTCAATATAACCAACAGCGTTTTTTAATACGGGACACCCAGTTTCACCTGTCAAAACGGTAATGCCCTTAAACTTGTCAAAATCCCTCCCGGATCTGTATCCGAATCGCCTGACTATTCTCTGATCGTCTTCCCCCAGAATAGATGCCGCGAAAACGCCACTTTTTACGATATAGTCATGCGTTAAGTTTCCGTGATTTATCCCGATGGCAAAACGAGGGGGATTACTGGTTATTTGAAAAAGTGTATTACATATCTGTCCATTGATCTTGTCACCATCCACAGAACTTACAAGATATAACCCATAACTTACTTTCCCACAGACACGAATTATATCGTCGATTTTATCATCGGGAATGTAGTATTCGCCTTTACTTTTAAAATTTTTCCTGTCACTGCCGCATTTGGGACAGCGCTTCGGCGGGAAAAGGTCAACCGCTACAAATCCGCATTTACCGCAAACCCAGTTTTGAGCTACCACAAAACCACCTCCGGAAAATATACTGAGAAATCCATATTATTCCCCCGCAGACCAACCCCATACTGTCAATAAATAGCGCTGCTCACCACCGCCAGCATAAGGAATAATCAATTTGTACCCTCTAGATCAGTAAAATTCTATATCTTGTTTCACTACCTCATTTACCCTACCAGTTTTCACCAAGAACTTCAAAATAGGCACGCGGATGCGCGCAGGCGGGACACATATCCGGCGCTTCTGTCCCTTCATGGATATATCCGCAATTGCTGCACCGCCATCTCACGGGTTTTTCCTTCTTGAATACCTTATCCTTTTCAATATTCTCGAGAAAGTCCAGATAGCGTTTCTCGTGCTGTTTTTCAGCTACGGCTATAGCCCTAAAAACATCCGCTATTGCGGAAAAACCCTCCTCTTCTGCCTCTTCGGCAAACGCGGGATACATCTCAGAATGCTCATAATTCTCACCAGCGGCGGAGGCTTTGAGATTCTCGATTGTAGAAGCTATCACACCCGCGGGGAAACCGGCGCTTATTTCAACTTCTCCCCCTTCAAGAAATTTAAATAAACGTTTCGCGTTTTCCTTTTCGTTAAGGGCAGTCTCAAGGAATATATTCGCGATCTGAACATATCCTTCTTTCTTTGCCTTTGATGCAAAATAATCGTAGCGATTCCTGGCTTGTGATTCTCCGGCGAATGCCGCGAGTAAGTTCTTTTCTGTCTTTGTTCCTTTTAAAGATGCCACTATTATTTCTCCTTCGCTTAAAATATACCACCTAAAAAAACACATATATAAGGACTATTGAACGGTGAAGTGACACCGTTCGTTCCATTCGTCATATTAACACCCATGAAACTCAGGGTTGCACACTATTCTTTATTAGACCAGTGCCCATGCACATTACAGTATTCACGAGCATATAATACCTTGCTGCAACTTTCACACACCAGAAAATCCGCTTCAGGGGAATCTCCGGGTTTAAGGTGTTTACGATATGCTCTGTCGTTGTCATCAACAATCTCTATCCATTCGATATAATGTTCATCGGTCATCGGATGAGCAGTGCTTCCCACTACCACCTTTACATTCTCACCCTCCCTTGTAATAACGGGAATATGCTTCTCCGTCTTCCAGTCGGCATTCTGCTCCTCCATCAGTTTCATTGGCTGATTACAACAGACAAGCTCACCCTTTCCACCATGGAATACCTCTACAATATTTCCGCAAATCTCGCACTTGTAAACCTGCATTCTCTCAACCATCTCCGAACCTCCTTCTTCCTTTCCATAAGGACAAAAAATATTTCAGTTTCTCCACAGGTGTAATTCCCACTTGAGTTCCCACATCTCTTTATTGATCTCTCCAAACATCTGTATTGTTCAACTGTTGGAAATAAGCGATGATTTTTTCATCTCTCAATTTTTGTCAACCCATCATACGGACAATATCTTCCTCCGGATCCCCAATAATATGTATATCATAAGTATCCACAAGAACCTTCAAGATATCTTCGTTCACCCAAGCTGGAAGTATAGGGCCAAGGGTTATACCCTTGATTCCAAGATGGAGCAAACTCCACAGAATGGAAACCGCCTTCTGTTCCATCCAGCTTATATTCATCGATAGCGGAAGCTCATTAATGCTAACGCCAAATAGATCAGCGAGCCCAGTCGCGATATCAACCGCCACAATCGCGTCATTGCACTGCCCGATATCAATTAGACGGGGAACACCTTCTATATCGCCAAGATCCAGATCGTTGAACCTGAATTTGCCGCAGGCAAGCGTGAGAATTACCGTATCTTTAGGAAGCTTCTCAACAAAATCGCGATAATAGCTACTCTTTTTCAACGGAGCGTCACAACCTCCAACAAGGAAAAAATGTCTTATTTTGCCCGTCTCTACCAGCCCCTTAATCTTGTCTGCAAGAGAGAGAACCACATTCGCTGAGAAACCCGTTGTCAGAGTAAACTCTCCCTGCTTGTCAGGAAGTTCAGGCAGAGATTTTGCCTTCTCTATAAGCGCGCTGAAATCGTAACCGTCTATATGTGTTACACCCGGCATATGTACCGGCCCGGTTGTGAACATACGGTCCTTATATTCATCCTTCGGAGGCATTATACAGTTGGATGTAACAAGAATGGCAACAGGGTATTCAGCAAAAAGCTTCTTCTGATCGAACCATGCCTTCCCAAGATTACCTACAAGATGTTTATATTTTTTAAGCCCCGGGTAACCATGCGCCGGAAGCATCTCCGAGTGAGTATATACATTGATTCCCGTACCCTCTGTCTGCTTTAACAATTCTCCTATGGCCTTGAGCCCGTGACCGGTCACGAGAATACCCGGGCCTTTTACGGTGCCAGTCTGTACTTCATTTGGCTGAGGCTCGCCGAACGCATCTATATGCGCGTTCTTAAGAAGTCTCATAGTACGCACATTCATCTCGCCGGCTTCCAGAGCCATGGCGATAAGGTCTTCCGCTTCGAAATTGACATTTGTGAATGTCGCGTAAAAAGCCCTTTCCAAAAATGCGTCGACTTCGCTGTCTGTAGCCCCAAGTTCACGGGCGTGGTAGAGATAAGCCGCCATCCCCTTAGCGGCAAATATTAAATTGTCCTGCAACTTTGCTACAGTCGGCACCTTGCCGCAGACTCCACTTACGGTACATCCGGTGCCGTGAGCAGTCTGTGAGCACTGGTAACAAAACATGTTAATGGCATCTTCTCCCATATTTTTCTCCTTCTGATCCGGGTAAACAACTGTTCTTATTGTTTGAAACAGTATTATTGTTCACTAATTTATTCTATCTCTAATCCAAGCCGTTTTTCTGTCATTGATTTACATAATCTTACATTTTTTTAAGATAATTATTTTTTTTCACACAGTCAGAACACAACCCGTACATATAGGCCTGGACTTCTTCGACAACATTCCCACCGGCTTCGCCGGCTTTAATAATAACACACTCATCACGGCACTCTGTATAAACATCGATTATCCTTCCGCATTCTCGGCAGAGAAAATGATGATGAAGCTCCAGAACAGGATCAAAGCAGGCCTCCCCCATCTTTCGGATTGAAAGCTCCTGAACTTCACCATACTCACTTAAAAGCTTAAGTGTCGAATAAACCGTGGCTTTAGAAATAGTCGGATGTTTCTTTGCAACATCATTATATATATCGCCTGCCGTTGGATGATCTCTTCTCCCGGTTAGATTCTGCAGAACAGCAATCCTCTGTGAAGTTGGTTTTAGTCCCTTTTTTCTTAACCGTTCGATAATCTTTTTCATATTTATTATCCTTTAATAATCAATATTAATTACTATGCAGTATAATTACCATTTAAACCTCTGTCAAGCAGAAAAGCATGAGTAGTATATCCTACCTCCTATTTCATTAAAAAATTCCCGGGCAGATGATTTAAAGCGGTGATCTTTTAAACCAAATCTTTTATACTACTTTTATCTAAGTTATCCTTTTTTAACAAATACAGGGAGTAAATATGAAAAGGTCAGCCTTTCCGCCGGTATTCTGGATTGCAAACTCCATAGAGGTGCTGGAGCGATTCTCCTATTACGGGATATATATGGGGTTCGGTATCTATATGGAGTATCTTGGGTATACCAAGGCCCAGCTCGGTATAATCCAGAGCCTCTTTCTTATGATCTCCTACACAATTCCGGTTATTTCCGGAACATTTGCAGATAGATACGGATTCAAGAAAGTGCTGATCATATCCTACCTGGCATACCTCCCGTCGATTCTTCTTCTAATACTTACGAAATCCTTCTCAGGAATCGCTCTTACGATGCTCAGTATAGCCCTGGCGGCAGGGATATTCAAACCCCTTGTCTCCGGCACAGTCCGGGCGGTTACAGACCGATCGAACAAAACGCTTGGATTCGGAATATTCTACGCGATGGTAAATGTAGGTGCTTCATTCGGTCCACTTATCGCCGGCAAGCTGCGCGCCATTTCATGGAATCACGCGTTTATCGCCGCGGCTATTTCGATAGGCTTTATGCTTCTTATTACAATCTTCTTTTACAAGGAACCGGAAAGACAGATTGAAGGCACAACGCTTAAAGAAAAATTCAGGGATATCTGGATCGCGCTTTCAGACGGTAAATATCTCCTCTTTCTAATACTGCTCGGGGTTTTCTTCTGGCTTCCCTTCTGGGCCTTTTTTAATCTTGTCGCTGTATATATAGACAAAAGCCTCGATACCACACAGCTCTATATGAGTATCAAATCGATATTCGGCGCTTCCTTTGCCAATTTTCTCTCTTACAAATCAGAGGATGGTTCGTGGAAACTCCTCGGAGAAACAATTGCCCACACCGGTTATATTATAATGATACTGCAGATATTCGTCTCGCGTATCGCTGAAAAGTTCAGGGCTATGCCCACTTTTCTTTTTGGCCTCTTCATAATGTTTGCAGGATTCTGCGTTATTGGCTTTGCCAATATTACAGCTCCGGTAATTGTATTTCTCGGAATTGCTCTTTTCGCCCTTGGAGAAATGCTGTCTAGCCCGAGGATTCAGGAATATATCACCTGGATAGCGCCAAAGGAAAAGGCGGGGCTTTATATGGGAACCAATTTCCTCTCGACAGGTATTGGGGGAGCTTTAAGTGGAGTTACATATACATCACTCTATGGATACTTTTGTTCGATCAATCATCCCGACTTTGTGTGGTATTCCCTTGACGCTCACATGATCCTGGGCCTGCTTGCCATACACATCTTCACAAAGGTGCTAGGTGAATTC
>JAGHBT010000131.1 GCA_021160845.1 bacterium
TGTGAAAGTAAATACAAGCCAGGTTGAGACAGACAGTTTCAGCGGGAAAAGCCTTGTTGCCGTTTTTGAAGATCTCTCAGAACAGAAGGCAATAGAAAGAAAATTAAGAAAAGCAGATCGTTTAAGAGCTCTTGGAGAACTTTCTGCCAGTGTCGCGCATGAAATACGAAATCCCCTTACAGGTATAGCTACTACAGCCCAAGTTCTCAATGACAAGCTTAAAGGGGATAAAGAAAAGGTGAAATATCTAAGTGTTATACTTGGCGAAATTAACAGGCTTGATAATATCATAAAAAGCTTGCTTGATTTTGCCAGTCCGTCTACGCTTCTGCTTGCTGAAAGGTCATTAGAGGAAATCGTACAAAGCAGCATAGACCTTTTAAGAGAGAAGGCGGACAAGAAAGGCGTTAGCTTAATCATTGAAACAAAAATTATAAACGATAGATGCGTTGTTGACAAAGATCAAATCAAACAAGTCGTATTGAATCTGTCCAGTAATGCGATTAGGGCATGTGACTTTGGCGGAAAACTCGAGATAAAAATAAGTGACTCAGACAAACCTGATTTTGTTAATATTGAATTCAAGGATAATGGAAAAGGAATAGATGAAAAGACGGCTGACAGGATTTATAACCCATTTTTTACAACAAGTTCGGATGGCTCCGGCTTGGGATTGCCCATATCTAGGAAAATTATCGAAACCCATAATGGAACTATTTATCATAAAAACAATACAGATAGAGGGACCACATTTATTGTTCAATTACCTAGGAAAAATGAAATCTCAGAAAATTTAATGGAAAATAGCAAAATTTCTTAGTGAGGTGAATTAAATTGAAAAAAATAATGATCGTGGATGACGAAAAGGCTATTCGGTGGTCTCTCGGAGAAGCCCTGAAAAATGCCGGGTATGAAACTAGAGAATCAGAGAATGCTAAAGAGGCTTTAGAGACATTTATCATCGATCCGGCGGATCTGGTTATACTTGACCTTAAATTACCTGATTTAAACGGGTTGGAAGTATTAAGAAAATTAAAGAAAATTGATGAAACGATTCCTGTCATTATGATGACGGCGTACGGGCAAATAGAAACCGCTGTAGAAGCCATAAGGTGTGGAGCATATGACTTTATTTTAAAACCGTTTCAATTGGAAAAAATGATGATTACTATAAAGAACGCTTTTGAAAAATCAAAACTTAAAGATGAGTTGAATGGAATCAGGAAAAAGAACCGGGAATCTCACAATTTTAAGAACTTTATAGGTAAAAGCGATCTGATGCTTAAAGTTTTTGAAAGGGTAAAAAAGATTGGAGCGAGTAAAGCAAGTACCATTTTAATTCAAGGAGAGAGCGGTACTGGAAAAGAGCTTGTGGCAAGGGCTATTCATGACAGTAGCGCTGGGAAAGATTGCGCTTTTATGGAAATTAATTGCGCGGCTTTGCCTGAAACACTGCTTGAGAGTGAATTATTCGGGCATGAGAGAGGAGCTTTTACAGACGCGAAATATAGGAAAAAGGGATTATTTGAGCTTGCTGAAGGAGGTACAATATTTCTGGATGAAATAGGAGAAATGGGGATAACACTTCAGAGCAGGTTGCTTAGAGTTATTGAGAACAAGACCTTTCGGCGCGTTGGCGGAGTTAAGGATCTTACAGTAAACACGAGGATCATTTCTGCCACAAATCGTGATTTAAAGCAGGAAATAAACAAGGGAAATTTCAGGAATGATCTCTATTACCGTCTTCAGGTTATACCGATTTTATTGCCTCCCCTTCGTGACAGGCCGGAAGATATCCCGCTGCTTGCAAACCATTTTATCAGCATCTTCAATAAGGAGTTTAAAAAGAATATAGAACCGATCGGAAATGGAATTACAAAATTATTCCAGAATTATTTATGGCCGGGTAATGTCAGGGAATTGAAGAATATAATCGAACGCGCTGTTTTACTCGATGCCGAATCTGAAATAATGATTGAATATTTACCTCTCGAGATAAAAAATGGGAGCAGTAAAGAAGTAGGAGATAAAAACAGCATGAACATCGATCAGTTGTATCCCCTGAGTTTAAAAGAAATGGAAAAGTTGTTAATTACTAAAACATTGGAAAAAACAAATGGTAACAAATCAGAATCGTCAAGAATTTTGGGAATAAGCCGACAAACTTTAAGGGATAAGGTGAAATCATATAACGTTTAAAACAGAGGTTTTAAATTATTAAATAGAATACAATTCCTGAATAATTATTATGCAGTTCTTGTTTTTACTGCCAAGTAAACAATCATCAAAATTATCCAGAAAATTCTAAAAGCGGGAATTATTTTCTGGCTCTTCCCTTATAACTACAAGACTTTGAGCAAATTAGGAAATATTTTCCAGATATTTCATAATATGTTTATTTATAAGGCATAAATTTTGCGGCTAAAGACTTAAAAAAGAAGCAATATTTTCCTAGTTTTATACGATATTTATTTTCTTACAGGGAAGGGATTTTTAGATGGAAAGTGAATTATCAGTTTTGGTAAATGAATCGACGAATTATTCAGAAAGATCCGCTTTAGTTAATACTAAAGCTGTTCCCTCTTTGGGTTTTGTTGAGTCGGCAAATAAACTGATTGACCTAGATAGGCTTCTGTCAACTATGATTCATCAGATAAGAAATCAATGTATGACTATAAAAGGTTATACATCAATGCTGAATTATGAAGATGGCATGAGCGACAAAGGATTCAAATGGCTCTCAAAAATAACCAGGGGTGTTGGAAGTCTGGAGTACTTCCTTAAAGACTTTGAAAAATACAGAATATCGAAGATACAGAAAAAGGAATTCTTAAAAGTAAATTTAAAGGTTAAGCAAGTATGGAGCAATTTGATAGATATCTGCAATATAGATGCTGATAAAATTCATGTTAATATCAATATTGAGCAGGATGAAGTTATTTTTGCCGATAGGAACAATTTCATAAAGATGCTTTATCATGTTATGAAAAATGCCGTTGAATCAATAGAAAATACCGGAATTATCGAAATTAATTTTAAAAAAGAGAAATTAGAGAGTGAGAAACCTGATAAATGGATATTTGAAGTAAAAGACACAGGACGCGGAATGACTGATATAGAGAAGAGAAAAGCGGGTGAAATCCTCTTCTCATCGAAAGAATTCCATATAGGTTGTGGACTTAATCTTGTAGCCGCAGTGTCTATTCAGTTAGGAGCGAAACTTGAAATTAGTACTAA
>JAGHBT010000255.1 GCA_021160845.1 bacterium
CAATTAACCAGCCTGTACTTGGCATAATCATTGCGTAACAAAATATTGAGAAAAAGCCTGAGCTACATCTATATGAGGAGGTTATTTAATGTCCGTAAAGAAGATGTCAATGATTATGATGCTTTCAATTGCTACCTGCGGAGCTATTCTTATGGGTTGCGATAGCGAGTCTACTTATCAACAAAGAACAGTTGTGTATGTGAGCAACATCAACGAAGGTGCTCCATACATGAGTGATGTTTTAAATCAGGGGGATTCGTTATATTACACTGATAGTTTTGTTTATAAAACTGTTGACGATTATGTTGTAGAAGATATAGTCACTGTCAATTTTACAAACAGACCGTATTCCGGGATAGTCGATGTCGATGACGGATCCCTTGGGGATTTCCTCATTACAGGTTATAAGGTGGAATATGAATCCAGCAGCGGCACTACTCCTGTTCAGATATTTTCCGGAAAAACAAGTATTTTTGTGCCGGCAAATTCCACAGTCGAAGGCTCTATACTCCTTGTACCATTTATTGATAAAAACAGGGACCCCCTTCAAGCTGTACGCTACTCATCAACTGAAATCCTGTCAAACGCTATTATTACATTCAATGGACACGAGATTCAAGCGGAAAACAGGACCTTAAGCTTCAGCGCGGGGCTTCAGGTAGGATTTGCCGATGTTCTTAACAATGATTAGATGAATTAAAACAATCAACTTTGCGGACAAAATAAATATTGTTGATTATAAAAGCCCTTCTCTTCTAAAGTTAAGGGCTTTTTTAAATTATGCAACTCGGAAAATACTTATTGTACTTCATTACTTCAACGCATTAAGAACTCGTCAATACCCTTGATTACCATTTCCATTTTGACGGCAAAGACCTCTACTTGGTCGGGGAACAATTCATTAGTTTTAAACCAGTCTTTTTCGGTCGTAAGGAAACATGCGTCTTTCCCAACCTTGGTTATCATCGATTCAATATCTTCGTGTGTGTATGGATGATGGTCTGAATACCTGAATGATGCTGCTGGAATGCATATCTCCTGTGTAACCATCTCTTCAAATGAGGCGGGAAAAGCAATTCCCGAATAAAGAACTACCTTTCTGTGTCTCAAAGCGTCTGGACGGATGATTTTACCCACATGTCCATAAATAACTGAAAACTCATGCCTGGAATAAAATATTCTCTTCCCCACAGCAAACTTTAACACCTCACTGGGGATCCGATCCCCCTCTACCCTGGTAAAGATTATCACATCGGCTCTTTTTATAGCTTCCGGTTTTTCCCTTAGCATTCCCATCGGCATAATCCTGCCGTTCGCAAATGGAGCATCGTAATCAAGAAGCAGAATATCTATATCCTTTTTTAAAGAATTGTTCTGATACGCGTCATCTAGAATTATGTCTGTGGGGTTTAATATTTCTTCCGCCAATTTGACGCCCCTTTTCCGGTTAACATCAATTACAATATCGATCCCCTCGTCGCGATATATCGAGACTTCATCCCCAAAAGTTTTAGCGAACAATCTCTCACTAAGCCTCTGCCCTTCATCACCTAAATAATCTGCGTCAGTCAAATAGTCATTGCTGTTTTCCTTAATCCGGTCTGAAGAAATTACAATTGTTTTTCCCGATTTCTCCACCATACTTCCATATCCCCTTGTAACAACAACGGGCCTTCCACATTTCTTTTTGATTTCCTTTGCCAGGGCGAGAGCACAAGGCGTTTTACCTCCACCCCCCATAACCAGATTCCCGATTGATATTACACGCGGAGAATCACTTGAATTTACAAAACCATCGCCTGCGGTGTTTAATGATTTTGTGTGCACAGCGGGTTTTAGTCCGGTAAGAGAAAGCCAACCGCTGAATAGCAGAGATAAAACAAACCTGGCTGGTAAAAAGAACTTCCAAATACCCTTACCGATAAATATCTTTTCAGCCAGTGAATATTTTTCATAAATCTTCATGCGGCCACACATCCGATCCGTGATACCCCATACTGATATCCATATCCGAAGTGATATCATTCAACCTCTTCTGGAGTACTTCCCCGGCCTTTTTCCTTGAATCAGCATCAGCCCCGGGTTGAATTTCAATAGGGATACCATAGGAAACGATAACCCTGGAAAATGGCAGCGGAAGTTGAAATCTGTCCCATGAACTAAACAAATATCTCCTACGTGCGGCACATGAAAGGGGAACGATGACACAACCTGTCATCCTGCTGAGTTCAACTGCACCCTGCTGCACCATCCCCCTTGGGCCGATAGGACCGTCGATAGTCAACCCAACATCAAAACCCTTCTTTAACACAGCCATAAGTTGTCGTAGCGCCTTTGCTCCACCTCTTGTACTTGATCCCTTAAGATGCCCATATTTGAGTCGTTTTATCGTTTTCCCTATTAGATAACCATCGTAATGCTCGGAAGTTAACACCTGAATATTTCTACCACGGTGTGTATAGATCAAGGCTAACAGACGGCCATGCCATAAAGAAAATATTACATTCTCCGAAAGCCCTCTGGCTTTTTCCAGATTTTCCATACCCTTCCACTCAACCCGCCATGTAAACCCCAACAAACGAATCAAGAAGGAACCGAGAAAACTGATTATTCCAGGATGCATTCTTATTTTCATAAACAGCCTTTAAGAAAATTGAAAAATACCGATTACAATTTCTAACGGCAATAAAGTTACAAAAGATTTTTCACTCCTGCTGTCACCTACAGACACTAAACATCAGCGTCGGAGTTCATCTGTTTTGTCCCCTCGAGCCATCTCGAGAGCTACTTTTGCTACTTCGTTCACTCCCCCACCACCCTTAAGTTTCTCTCTTAACTCCAGCAATTCTCCCGACATTTTGCTATATTTAATTCCATTAGTAAGAAGCTCCATCGCTTCAGCCGCTATTTTGCTACCAGTCGCGTTTTTTTGTACTAACTCAGATACTATCTTTCTACCAGCCAGAACATTCGGCATAGCCACGAAGGGGATTTGAACAAGCAACTTCCCAATAGCATATGTAATGGCTGTTGTCTTATACATAGTAACCATCGGGGTTCCCGAA
>JAGHBT010000286.1 GCA_021160845.1 bacterium
GCATCAGGTTCCGTACACGCCATGGCAGAATCAAGTTCTCGATTACAATATGGAATAAAATACTTTTCCCGCTGATCACCTTTACAACAGGCATCCAGATAATAAAGATTGGGGGCATCCGGGGGAAGCGTGAAACCATGAGGTGTAAAACCCACTATACTTTTGCTAAGCTCTTCTGTAACCAGGGTTTTTTCGAGCATGCCAAGACCCTGCCCGCCAAATTTTTCTTCAACTTCAATTCCCCAAAATCCCATATCTTTCGTTATGGAATAAAGCCGTTCCTTATCTTCTTCTGGAAGAAGAGGCCCCGGTTGCGTCCATAAACTCATATCCCTTTCAAGCAGTTTGTCTTCTAAAGGCATAAGCTCTCGTTTTGTAAAGTCCCTCGCGGCGTTTTTCATCATCATATATTCTTCTGATATACCAAAATCCATTATCACCCACCTTTATTATAAAGTTTAAATAAATATCACAAAATCTTTATTGCATTATTATCAGGTCAGCACATCCTCGGCTTTAAGCTGTGCAAGTTCTTCGTTTGTATACCCTAAAAAGCCGGTTAACACTTCATCCGTATGCTCACCGAGAAGTGGCGCCGCTGTTTTCATTTCACAAGGTGTTTCGGAAAACATAATGGGCACCCTGTTGTAAAGTGTCAAACCAACCTCTGGATGATCCAGATATGACCAGAAATTCCGTTCAATAAGATCTTCATCCTCTACAGCAGCCCTGGCATCATTCACCAGTCCGGCTTTAACACCCCCTGCCAGCAATTGTTTCATCAACTTTGTCGCATATTTATCCTTTGTCCAGGCTTCAACATATGCATTAAGCTCGTCTTCATTTTCTTTTCTACTGGAAAAGGTGGCAAATTTTTCATCTTCCGCCCATGACGGATTTTCCATCACTTTTTTAAACCGTACCCATTCATCATCTGTAGAGACTGCAATAGCCAACCATTTTCTATATCCAAGTGTTTCATATACACCATGAGGAGCTGCATTTAAATCACTGCATCCCATGGGGCCCAGATTTTTCCCATTGCTCGCATATACCATACTGTCAAGAGGTTTCATCGCGATAGCAGATTCAAGCTGTGATATTGCAACAGTTTGTCCAAGGCCTGTTTTTTCTCTTTGCAGCAAGGCGGCCATGATTCCAAAAAGCGTATGACTTGGAACCATTACATGATCCGTGTAATTGGTGCCGGTTCCAAAAGGCATCTCACCCGGATTACCGGCCTGAATTGTCAAGCCGCAAAGTGCATTCAGATTTACCCCAAATCCCATATAAGATTTATGGGGTCCGTCTGTTCCCTGCAGACTCATGGTCACAAATATGATACGCGGATTTATCTTTTTTATATCTTCCCATCCGAGATTCCATTTCTCCATCTGCCCTACACGAAAATTATTGATGACGATATCACTTTTTTCAATTAATCGAATAGCAACTTCTCGTGCCTGGGGAAGGTTCATGTTCAAAGAAATACATTTCTTGTTGGGATTTCTGTTGGCAAAATACCCGCTTCGTTCAAACCCCTCGGAAATACCATCTTTGAAAGGCCCGCCTCTCCTTAATATATCAGGCCTTTTCGTACTTTCAATCTTGATAATCTCAGCGCCGCACTGACCCAAAACATTTGTAGTAATAGGACCGGCACCAACCCATGAGAAATCGCATACAACAAGACCTTCCAACGCTTTTCCAAAATCAGACATGAATAATTCCCTCCTTTGAAAAAGCCTCAATATCATCTTTTGAATAGTTAAGCTCTTCTAATACTTGAACCGTATGCTCACCAAACTTTGGTGCAGGCAAACCAAATCTCCACTCCATTTCTCCAAATTCATAGGGAGCGCCAGGATAGGTTATTTCCCCGCCAAGATTCTCATGTTCGATCGTCTGCCAGAATTTTCTATACTTTAACTGCGGGTTTTCAAGTAGATCTTTACCATTATTCAACGGAGTCAAAGCGACTCGATGAGCCTGTCCTTTTTCATACAAGACCGCCTTATCATACTTTATGGTAAATCGTTGAAAAATCCTGCAAAAAGTAGCGTACCCTTCTTCAGATTCTCTATAGGAAGGATCAATCCATTTTGGATCTTCAAACACTTCCCATTCTTCAACATTTTCATTTTTCATCCACTTTGCAAACATGTCCCACATGATCTTATTTTTACCCATGGTGGCAGCTACCACAATATAGCCATCTTTACAGGGATGAATGGTTCCTACTCCTGCTTCTTTTCCTCTTCCCCGCCTGATAACACCTTCCAGATCCCAGTATTGTGCCGCATTTTCGAGTGCCATTCCCACCGATTCCATAGCAGAGACATCAACGAACTGACCCTGCCCGGTTCTCCTGGCATGCAGCAACGCAATGGAACTGCCAACCGATGCGTAAGCTTCAGCCATCCTGTACGCTTGATTATCACAAGCTCTCACAGGTTTGTCATTGCCAACACCGGCAAGATATAAAAACCCTCCCATTGCTGAACAGGTTAGATCGGAGCCCGGATAATCTTCATAAGGGCCGGTACTGCCATAAGGTGTAATAGAAGTCTGAACAAGCTTTGGATTAATTCCCTTAAGACGTTCATAGGAAAGTCCCAAGCTGTCTAAATACCCTGGAACACAACTTTCCATAAAAATATCAATACTTTCGATCAGTCTCAGAAAAATTTGTTTTCCCTCTTCTTTGTTAAGATCCACTACCAGACTTTTTTTATTTCCGTTATAATAAAGAAATTGAAGACTGGCTTCCATATTGTCTTCTTCCTCTTTATAAAAAGGTCTTTTTTTTCGCAAAGGATCACCAGTAATGGGTTCAAGGTGAATAACCTCCGCGCCCAGTCCGGCATACATCTTTGCAGCATAGGGCCCCAATTCTCCTGTGAAATCCAGCACTTTCACATCAGATAGGGGGCTATTTTTTTGCTCGCCGTCCATTGTGCATTACCTCCCGACTTTTTCAACAATTCAAGATGTTACAACCACATGCGGAGTACTCTATCCTATGATTCACAAACTTTTTTTATCCAACTGACGAGTAATAACCGAACACACAATCACGATTTTCTTCGGAGAATCGTGATTGTGTCCCCGGAGTTTACTGAGATTAAACAATATTCGATAATTTGCAACTGACTCTGAATAGTTACTTTTTAAATCTTAATCAGATCAATTTATCATGCGGAAAACAGACTTCTTCCACCACATACATACAACACCTGACCTGTAACATAACTTGTTTCATCATCAGCAAGATAAAGGATTGTATTTGCGATATCATCTCCTTCACCGATGCTGCCGCCAGGCTGTTTGGCCGACAAGTAACTCTTTGTCTTTTCCGGTAGCCCATCCCACAATGGGGTCGCAATAAGCCCAGGTGCGATACAATTTGAAGTAATACCAAATTTACCCAATTCCAGGGCAATAGTTCTGGTTAAAGAAACCACTCCACCCTTTGCCGAAGAATAGGGGGCCTGTCCAGGGCCTCCAAGCCACGCCCGCGAAGCAATATTGATAATACGCCCCCGCTTCTGTTCAACCATATGACCATGAACTGCCTGGCTGCATAAAAAAGGGCCTTTTAGACATATATTTACCGTAATATCCCAGTCCTGTTCGGAAAGTTTTCTCAAAGAACCAGCCCTTTCCATACCGGCATTATTTACAAGAATATCTATAGAACCAAAGGCTTCAATGGTTTGGCTCACCATGGACTCTACAGCTGCTTTATTTGAAATATCGGCAACGACACCGATGGCATCGTATCCCTTGTCCCGCATTTCTTTGACGGTCTGATCGATTTTTTCTTCAGCGATGTCATTAATGACTACTTTAGCACCATTTTTTGCCAGCATAAATGCAGTGTCTCGTCCCATACCACTTGCCGAACCTGTGATAATCGCAACTCTATTTCTTACACCCATTTTTATCTCCATATATCTCGTTTAATCATAACAGAATTCTAAATCGACATGGAAAAATACATACTTTTCCCACCACACACAAAAAATGTCTGACCTGTGATATATTTTGATGTCTCAGAAGCAAAAAAAGTTACAGCACCTGCTACATCTTCAGGTGTACCTAATTTTTTAACCGGTATTTTGGCTGCGAGCTTTTCTGCCTGCTCTTCAGACATATCTGATGATTGTATTGTTCCTTTAACGACCCAGTTAACTGTAATATGATCTTTTGCCGTCTCAAGCGCAAGAGACCTTGTAAACCCGAGCAACGATGATTTTGCAGCGCTGTATATGGATGTTCGGGCTAATCCCAGATATTCAATACTTCCAATATTGATTATCCTGCCGTACCCTTGTTTTCGCATGATCGGAATGACTTCTCTAGACAAAAAGAAGGCAGGGTCTATATTATTTTTTACACTTTGATGCCAATCCTTGACCTTGATATCCTCAATCTTGCAGTCTGTTTTTACATCTGAATTACTTACAAGAATATCTATCTTCCCATATTTTCCCATCACACTGGCAATAGCCTGTTTTGCCCCGGTACAATCGGCAGGGTCAGCGGTTACTCCGTGTGCCGTAATACCAGCTTCTTTGAGTTTTGACACCATGTCTGACGTATTTTTACTGTTTATATCCAGTACGGCAAGTTTAGCCCCTTTTGATGCCATCATCGCCGCAATTGCATATCCGATTTCATCACTAGCGGATTCAATCAATACGACTCTGTCTTTAAAAGTATCCATTCTTAAATCTCCCTTCTCTAATGCAAAATCATTTTAAAGATTCTAATGCAGTACCCTACCAGTCACTTGTAAGCATATGCATTGTACATGCTGCATGCTCAGTACCGGACAAGCCGCCGCCCGTCACATGAGTCATGGCTACCTTGGGAAGCGGATCGACCTGATATCCCTTGCACTCTCCCCTGAGTTGCTTAACCTGCGATGCTATTTGAGCTGCACCGGAAGCTCCTATTGGATGACCATAAGACAGCATTCCACCCCTCGGGCTTACAACGCACTGCCCACCATAGGTTGACTGGCCATCTCGCAAAAATTTCAGGCCTTCCCCTTTTCCACACAACTGCATGCATTCATAATATAGCAATTCTGCAATGGTAAAGGCATCATGTAATTCAAGAATATTGACATCTTTAGGATCGACTCCGGATTCTTCATAAAGAATCTTAGATGTCGCTTCAGTTATATCATCACCGGTGATATCCCGCGGCCGATTATGATATGGACCGGATGTTACCACCGAGCCTCTTACCCTGACCGCTTTTTTAATACCCAGCTTTTTTATCATTTCTTTGCTGCATACAACCACAGCACCTGCGCCATCAACAATTCCACAACACTGATGCAATGTCAACGGGTAGGCAATCATTCTTGAACCAATGATCTTTTCTATACTATAATCCCCTCCATACGGAGCGTGGGGATTATTTTTCGCATGCCCCCTGTTTTTCTGCGTAATCAATGCAAGGTCTTCAATAGTTGCACCGGTTTCATACATATATCGTGTCGCCCGCATTGCATATTTACCCGTCATAACGGCACCATGAAAACCTTCAATATCATTCCCCGATGGCGCAAATGCCGCACCTGTCGCCCGATGCATCGTATGATTTTCAGTGCCTACACCCATTGACAATTCCGTCAAACCGCAAGCAACATCTTTTACGGCACAATGTACAGCCATGGCTCCGGCTGAACAAGCACTTTCAACGTTAATTATAGCAGCTTTACCACAAACGCCAAGATCTCTAAAAACTGTCTGGCCTGTAACCATACCATTCGTAGCATTGCCAACATATGCACTTTCAATCATATCAGGTTTATCAATTTTGGAGGCTTTAATCGCCTCAAAAGCCGCCATGCGCCCCAATTCATCATAATCCATTTTCAACTTGCCGAAAACAGTCTCTCCGACACCTGCGATATATACCTCTCTCTGTAATTTCATATTTTTCCCCTATACTTTCTGAAACTTATAACTGATTATCGGAAGACCATCTGCATTATTTTTTAACGGGCCTATTGTCAATTCAACTTCTTCGCCACATTTAAATGTTTTAACTTCTCCTGCTAACTGCGCAAAAATTCTAATATCCTCAGGCAAATCGATATATCCCATAATATAGGGAGTTTCTAACCCCGGTGCCCCAATATAAATATCAGAAAAACTATACAGAATCCCTTTTCGCGACAGGGGCACCATTTCAAATTCTTCTCCCCAGCATGTGGGACACGGATTTAGTTTAGGGAAATCAAGTTGTCCGCACTTTTTACATCTGTACGCTTTAAGGTACGGTAATCCATCTTCGGGAACCTCCAGCAAATCTGGATGAAAAAATGTAATATCCGGTTCTTTTTCTTTTTCTTTTTTTATTTTCTTTTTTTCAGCCATGTGGATCTCCTTAATTTATAACTCCTTTTAAAATTAACTGGCCCCGTAAACAGCTCGATACGAACGTTCGTTCCTAATAAACACCACAACTGCAATTGTCAAGGGAAAAAACAAGTTCTTTGGTCACACCCATAACTTTTAGCCATATTTTTCACAAGCACAAGCTTATTACTAACCAAGGGTGTTGCAACGTGTCCTTTCGGTAAGCGTGCATGAATGATTTTCCCGAGCAGTGTATCATCGGTCATCCACATTTGAAAAGGAGAATGACCGATGAGCCAGAAACAACTATCCCCGGCAAAACAATCCAGCCTGA
>JAGHBT010000108.1 GCA_021160845.1 bacterium
ATATAATATAGTTATATGTTAACAATTCTTTTTTTATCAATCTGGAATCTATATTGCGGTGTATTGGCAGGTAGTTGCGTGATGGATAAAAAAACTTGATGGAGTGTCGATCCGGTGTGGTGGTGGTGTGAGGTGGGGGGTTGTCACTCCTTCAAAATTGGCAACCGGACATGGGGTTTTTAAATAGAAGATGCGGGGGGAACGCCCTCAGCCTTGATTCCTATCAGATTTACCAGATCATTCCTAAGGGTATTTACATCAAGTTTACGTTTTAATTTGCCGTCGAGAGCAATTGAAACCATTCCGTTTTCCTCACTGACGATAATATTGATAGAGTCGGTTTCTTCTGAAAGACCGATAGCGGCACGGTGTCTGGTTCCTATTGTCTGAGAGAGACGAGGGTTTTGAGAAAGGGGAAGAATGCATCCTGCGGCAATAATTCTACTTCCTTCAATAATTACTGCTCCATCGTGTAGGGGAGAGTTAGCTGTAAATAATGTGACGAGAAGGTCTTCTGTTACTTTTGCGTCTAGTGGAGTGCCTGTTTCGATAAAGTTTTGCAATCCAATATTACGTTCGATTGAAATAAGTGCGCCTAATCCTTTTTCGCTGATTTGGAAGCATGCTTTTACAATTTCATTAATAGTTGTTGATTCTTCAATTTTGAGAAATGGTCTCAGAATTGGGTTTTGTCCCAGTTTTGTAAGCGCCTTGCGTAACTCCGGTTGAAAGAGAATCACAAAAGCGATCAGCCACACTGTTTTAAGGCTGCCGAGCATCCAGTTAAGAGCGTTTAGATTGAGCCAGCGTGCTATAAAACTCACTATGATAAGCATGAAGAGGCCGCCAAACATCTGGACGGCCCTAGTTCCCTTCATTGACAGGTAGAGCCTGTAAAAGATGAAGGCAACAATTAGAACATCTAGTACATCGATTATTATGTTAAATTGATAGCTACTCACTGGTTATTTATTTCTCCCTTTATCGCATTCCATACCTTTATGAAGTCGTTTGTTTTTTTCACATCATGTACTCTGATGATATGTGCTCCCTGCTGAAGAGATATTGATAAAGCCGCAAATCCGCCATAAAGACGCTTGGAAGGATCTTCGTGCCCGGTCAATAATCCAATAAAGGATTTGCGCGAATATCCTATCAACACTGGAAACCCAAGACCTTTGAAAGCTGACAATTCCCTTATGATATCCAGGTTGTCTTTTAATCTTTTACCAAAACCTATCCCCGGGTCAATAATT
This sequence comes from bacterium, assembly GCA_021160845.1. GTDB lineage: Bacteria > Krumholzibacteriota > Krumholzibacteriia > Krumholzibacteriales > WJIX01 > JAGHBT01. The sequence goes on from JAGHBT010000108.1 coordinate 1,257, forward strand.
ATTTTATTTTTTGACATTCCACGTTTTGTGATTTCGTCTGTTCTTTTCTCAAACCATTTAATAATTTCAGTGATTGGATCTGCATAATGTGGGTCATTCTGCATTGTCTCCGGTGTTCCCTGCATATGCATGATTATTACTGCGGCGCCTGTTTTAATGGCAACATCAAGCATTTTAGAATCATAGGTGAACCCGCTTATATCGTTGATTATTTCTACACCATTATCTGCGGCCATGCAGGCCACTTCTGATTTTCTCGTATCAATTGATATTGGAACGGGCAGTTTCCCTGATAGTTTCTTTAGAACCGGCTCTACACGTCTAATTTCTTCCTCGGGGCCGGTATTTTTTGCTCCGGGTCTGCTGGATTCGCCGCCAATATCTATAATAGAGGCTCCTTCTTCCACCATTTCAAAGGCCCTTTCACAGGCTCTGCCTGAATCAATGTAAAGTCCGCCGTCGCTAAAACTGTCTGGTGTAATATTCAGAATTCCAGATAGGAGCGGTCCTTTGGTAAAATCTATGACATGATCTCGGAGCTGGATTTGACGCGGTATATTCATGTAGGAACTAGTGAGATTCGATATTTCTTCCCCAAGTTCCTTAAGTCCAAATGGCTGGGAGGCAAACTTGTTTTTCAGAATGAGCAGTTTTCGCCGATCAAAAATGATATAAACTGTCGAGGATTCAGGTTTCCCGGAAATTACATCCTTGTGTACGGCAGCATCCTGCCCAAGGGATAGCAATTGTTGTTTTATGATATTAGCGGCAGGTGGGGATACATTATCAATCTGTATCACCCAGTTTTGACTCTTTTGACTAATAATTTTAACCCCCTCGACATCCACTCCCGAGGCCATGAGATGTTTTCTGAGGGTTACCGTGTCTCCTGAAGGAAGGAGGCGTAAACTATATTTCATAAAACCCTAGCTAAATTGTATTAAATACAGAAAACCAATTGCTTTACTTATCCCTGTTAGGCTTGTTACCCGCTTTTCCATTTTTCTCGCTGATGGAAGGGTTGTTTTCGGTCGTTTTCCCCTCTTTTGAAGTTTGGGGTTTTTCTGTCGGTTCGAGGGTTTTCGTTAGGTTATTTCCATCCTTCGATTTGTCTTTGGGGTTTAATGGATCTTTAGAGGAGGATTTATCCCCAGACCTGGATTTTTTATCATGCGTTATTAAATCTTCCAGGGTTCCGCCGCCGAGCAGTATTTTGATCTCTTCTCCGTTGAGTGATTCCCTTTTCAGAAGAGCGGTAGCTACGTTATGTAGATCTTCTTCATGTTCTTTGAGGATTTCTTTTGCCCTTTGATGACATTCAGTTATAATTTTGATGACTTCATTGTCAATTTCTCTTGCTGTGTCCTCACTGAATTCGTTTCTTGAAGCCAGTTGCTTGCCAAGAAAAATATGATCATCATCTTGATGGTCAAAGGAAATTGGTCCAAGTTTTTCACTCATTCCCCATCTTGCAACCATCTTTCTGGCAAGGCTTGAAGCGCGGCTGATATCATTCTCAGCACCTGTTCCTATTTTTCCTATGAAGAGTTCTTCCGAGGCTCTTCCGCCAAGTGTTGTTGTAATGATATCCAGCAGATATTCCTTGGAATGGAAGCCAATGTCGTCTTTCGGGAGGAAGAAGGTAAGTCCACCCGCTTGGCCTCGTGGAATTATTGTTACTTTATGCAGTGGGTCGGCATTTTCTACAAACGATCCGACTATAACATGTCCGCTTTCGTGAAAGGCGGACACTTTTCTAGTATCTTCTTTTAAAACATGACTTTTGCGCTCCGGACCCAATCTGACTTTGTCTTTCGCTTCTTCCAAATCTTCCATTTCGACTTTGTTTTTGTTCAGTTTGGCGGCAAGCAGAGCGGCTTCATTTACTGTATTTGCCAAATCTGCTCCGGACATTCCCGGTGTTCCGCGGGCGATTATTTCAAGATTCACGTTATCTGCTAGTGGAATATCGCGAGTATGGACTTTTAGAATTCCCAGCCTTCCTTTAAGATCCGGCATATCAATAATAACCCTTCTATCGAATCTGCCCGGTCTGAGAAGAGCTGAATCAAGAACATCAGGCCTGTTTGTTGCGGCTAAAAGTATCACTCCTTCGTTTGTGTTAAATCCATCCATTTCAACAAGGAGTTGATTTAGCGTTTGTTCTCTTTCATCGTGTCCACCGCCGAGGCCTGAGCCCCTCTGTCGGCCAACGGCATCCAGTTCGTCGATAAAAAGGATACAGGGAGCATGTTTTTGTCCTTTTTCGAAGAGATCACGGACACGGCTTGCGCCTACACCGACAAACATCTCGACAAAGTCGGATCCGCTCATGCTGAAAAAGGCTGAATCAGCTTCTCCGGCGACTGCTCTGGCCAACAGAGTTTTGCCGGTTCCCGGAGGTCCGAGAAGAATTACACCCTTTGGTATACGTCCGCCTAGCTTCTGAAATTTATGTGGATCCTTAAGAAAATCAATAATTTCCTGCAGTTCCTCTTTTGCTTCATCTACTCCCGCGACATCATCGAAAGTTACATTAGTTTTGTTTTCTCCAACCAATTTCGCTCTGCTTTTACCAAATGAAAAGGCTTTGTTACCCCCCGTCTGCATTTGCCGCATAAAGAAAAACCACAACACAAAAAGAGCTATAAGTGGAAGTGCGGTGGCTAGCGCTTTAACCCATACACTGCTTCCGGGGAATTCGGCTTCTATGATGACATCGGGATTTTTTCCCCATATCTTTTCCGGTAGATCTTTATCTTCAGCTGGTAGCACGACTTTAAAATTGCTTATCCGGGTTCCATCTTTGGTAGAAGGGATAATAATTTCACTAATTAATGTGCCCCTTACTTCAAGTCCTCTGATCTTTATCCTGTCGATGTTTCCACTATTAACTTCCTGTATGAAAGTTGTATAGTTGATTTTGAACTCATTCTGTACTCCTGAATTAAACATAAGATAAGCAAGAAATCCCATGATAAGGATCATAACCCAGAGCGCCATTGAGCGCGACGGCTTTTGTTTGCCCGATCCTGTTCCAGGAGGTATCCATTTATTAATAGGTTCTTTTTTGCTCCGTTTGGTTTTGTTTTTATTTTCCATTTTATAGATACCTGTTACTAAATTTATGTTTCTCTCAATTTTTACTTTTTTACAGTGCATAAGATAACTAATACAAATCCTTTTGTCTATCAGTAAAACAAAAGGATTTTCCGATTTTACCGCTGCATCATTTCCATACTACTGATTGACGATTGAGCTAAAGGTCGTCGGTTCCAATTGCAAAATGTAAGGTTGTGCGTGTGAGAAAGCAATATTATCCGGTTTTATTGTTAGATTCGTTGCTCCTTTTCTTTAATTTCGCTTTCTATTTCTAATAATTGTTCAGGTATTTCCCCCATTTTTCTGAGATCAGGAGTTAATTCTCTTATAAAGGAGAGATGTCTGAAATGTTCCTTGAAATCCAATCCATATCCAATAACAAACACGTCAGGAATTATAAAGCCGGTATAATCAATAGGTATTTCAACTTCACGCGCTGATCTTTTATCAAGAAGGGTGCATACCTTTATGCTTCTCACCCCAGTCCCCTGTAAATCATTCAACAGTTTTGAGAGGGTGTTTCCGGTATCGATTATTTCGTCAACAATTATTATATCCCGTCCGTTTATATCATTTCGTATAAAATTGTTAATCTCAATGAGTTTGTTTCTTTGCAGACCGTACCTGTAGCTGGAGAAAGTAATAAAATCGATTTCATGAGGGATCGTTAATTCTCTTGCCAGGTCTGCCATAAAAATAAAAGCACCCTTTAGAAGTGTGATAAAGACAGGATTAGAACCTTCATAATCTCCTGATATTTCGGAGCCCAGTTCTTTAACTCTCGTCCGTATTTTATGTGAAGAGATAGTGTACATTATATTTTTTTGTCCCCCCGATTTGAACTCGCTATGTATTTCCCGATCAATTTTCCAGGTAAATTTAACGTATCATTGAATTGATATGATATCCATAACTTTTTTCCTTTGAGGTCAACAGGGGGGACAGTAGCAGCCCGCCCTTTAGATTAATTATCTCTTATTAGTTTGATTCGAGTAATTTGTTTTGTTTTCTTTAATATTCTGGTTTTTTCATCTGTGGCGACTCCAGGCACCCAGATTATTCCCTTTTTGTCCTCAATAATCGGAATCTGGTCCCGTTTGTACAGAGGGACTTTTTTATCAATCATAATGTCGCTTAATTTTTTTCTTCCTTTCATCCCGAAAGGATTTATTCTATCGCCCGGTTTTCTCCCCCTGATTTTAATGGGGAAATCAACTGAAGCCATATATATCTCATCTTCAGAAGAGAGAAATGACAAATCTTCATTAAATGGCAGTTGTTCTATTTTGACTGACATATTCCATGAGGGAAGATTGTATTTGCCGGTTGAAGGGAGTGTTATTTCAGGAGGGCTATAAGATTTATTTGCCGATTTCTTTGTCAGGCGCAGGGATGTTTGTTCCAGCGATATTGTTATTCCATGCGGGAAATTGATACTTTTCCCAGATTGTCCCGAGTGAAGGAGGGCCTTCGCGGCGTCGAAGTGACATTTTTCAATATCCTGAAATATTCCTAAGTGGGTTTTTAGAGCGATATCAATGAGAAGATAGATTTCAAAATCGCCGAGTCCGTCGAGTTTGTCCAACGGTATATTAAAATTGTTGTTATCTTCGTATTCTTCCAGAATATTTTCAATCCTTTTGCCGGTTGCTTCCCACCATTCAGAAATGTTATTCCCGAGTCTGACGAGGGTATTGTCTATGTTGGGGTTGAACTCATTTCTTAGCATAGGGAGCAGGGTGTTCCTGATTTTATTGCGAAGGTAATTATTCTCCATATTGCTTTTGTCTGTCGCGTATTTGATCTTTCTATTTTTAAGAAATCGTACAAGTTCTTCACCTTTACAGCAAAGAATAGGCCTTATAAATATGCCGCGTTTGGCTGGTATTCCCATTAAACCCCTCAGGCCGGAGCCCCTGATAATGTGATGCAGAACTGTTTCAGCTTGATCATCCGTGTTGTGCCCGAGAGACACCAGAGAGGCTTTAAATTCTTCGGCGCTGTGTTCGAGGAATTCATATCTAAGAATTCGCGCGGTTTCTTCAAGACCTTTCCCTTCTCTTGTCGCTGCGGCGGGAACATCTCTTAAAGCTGTAATAAGCGGAATATTGAGCTTTTCGCAGTATTTCGCGACCAGACTCTGTTCATCTTTTGATTCAGGTCGAATCCCATGATTAAGATGCGCTGCTCCCAGAGTAATGTTCAGTTTGTCTGCCAAACTGTTAAGAATTGTTTACATAGCCATCGAATCGGGCCCACCGGATACGGCAGCAATTACCCGGCTTCCGGGTTTGATCAATGCCTTTTCTTTAATCCATTTCTCAACTTCAAGGATACAGTTCATAGGATCTTTGACGGGAAATCGTAAAGTACAGTAAAATAACTGGTGGCGGTGCAGGGA
>JAGHBT010000260.1 GCA_021160845.1 bacterium
GGGTGAAGTTGAAGGGAAATTAAAATGTTAAAAGGATTATATATAGCTCTTGTTGCCCCGTTTAAGGATAATGGCTCTCTAAACGACGCGAAACTAACGGAGATTATTAAATTCCATGCCTCTGCCGGCACAGACGGGTTGGTCCCGTGCGCCACAACGAGCGAAAGCCCCACTCTCTCACGGGAAGAACAGGACAGGATGATCGAAATCTCAGTAAAACATTCCCCTGAAGGAATGAAAATAGTGGCGGGCTGCGGAACAAATTCCACAGCGCGTTCTATCGAGAACATCCGAAGAGCCGCCGATCTTGGCGCGGACGCGGCTATGGCGGCTACTCCCTACTATAACAAACCAACACAGGAAGGTCTCTATGCTCACTTTAGAAAACTCGCCGACGAGGGAGGATTGCCCCTTATGCTCTACAATGTCCCGGGCAGAACGGGGGTCAACCTTGAGCCCGCGACCGTAGAACGCCTCTGCGACCATGAAAATATTGTCGCCCTGAAGGAAGCAAGCGGCAAACTGGAACAGGTATCGGAAGTTATCGCGCGTTGCGGCAACAGGATAGATTTGCTCTCAGGTGACGACGCTATAACGCTGCCGATACTCTCGGCGGGGGGCAAGGGAGTGGTAAGCGTCGTCGGCAATATCATCCCCAAAGTTATGCTCAAGCTTATATCGCTCTTCAATGAAGGGGAACAAGCGAAGGCCCTTGAGCTTCATGTTAAGCTACTTCCTCTCTGCCAGGCAATGTTCCTGGAAACAAACCCTGTTCCTGTTAAGGAAGCCTTGAATATGCTCGGCAAAGAAGTTGGGGAAGTAAGGCTGCCGCTGGTCGGGTTGAGCCAAGATAATAAAAAAAGATTGAAAAAGGCCTTAACTGATTTCGGCCTGCTTGATTGATGGTTCACGTACATTGTATTCAAGAATACCCGGAGGTAATTCAGAATGATAAATACCGTAATCTGCGGAGCCCTTGGCAAAATGGGCTCTGATATCGCCGAGGAGATACTTTCAAGCAATGAGTACAGGCTCTCCGGCGCCATCGAAACCCCTGAACATCAGGAGCAGGGAAATAATCTGGGCGAAATTACAATCACTTCAAGGCTTGAAGATATCATATCACAGGCGGATGTAATTATTGACTTTACAACCCCCGGCGCCTCCCTTTCCCATATCAAGATATGCGCGCTCGCCGGCAAACCGGCTGTTGTCGGCACAACAGGATTTACTTCCAGCCAGCGGCAGGAGATAGAAAAAGCTTCGGAGAAAATACCACTTCTTGTCAGCCCCAACATGTCGTCGGGAATAAATCTCATGTTCAGGGTAGTAGCCGATGTCGCCCGGTCACTGAGTAATTTCGATATTGAAATCACAGAGATTCACCACAACAGAAAAAAGGACGCGCCAAGTGGTACGGCAGCCCGCATCGCCGAGAAGATAATGAAAGTCCGAAAGGAGTCCCATATCGTTTACGGGAGAGAGGGAACAACCGGGCCCAGGAAAAAGAATGAAATCGGAATTCATTCCCTCAGAGGAGGAGATGTCATCGGAGAACATACCGTCATCTTCGCGGGCGACGGAGAAAGGTTCGAGATTACCCACCGGGCTCATTCAAGACGCGCCTTTGTGCACGGAGCTCTGGCCGCCGCAAAATATATTATCACAAAACCCCCGGGGTTATACTCGATGGAGGATCTTCTCAAATTTGAAGAATAATGATTTATCTTTGTCTGTTTTTTCCCCCCAACACCATTTCTTTTATTTCCTGTACTATATCCTTTTTAATGAAATTCATCAGTATGCCATAAATAACAATCCCTGAGGCAACCTGTATTACTAAGGATGCACGGGGGGAAATATCATTGACAAAATTATTGATTCCAAGCAGGACAAGCCCCATCACTCCGCTTATCCACAGCAAAGGCCACATAGTGCCGACATATTCACGGACGCATGGTCCAAACATTTTACGGATCAATATGAAATAACTGAAAAGTGTATATATAACCATCAAAATAGCATAGGCTACCGCCACCCCTAAAATGCCTCCCAGTTTAGCGCCAAAATATAACCCCGGAACCTGTAAAATCATAAGTGCAAGATTCCATTTAAACCCCAGGTCGGCTCTCCCTCTTGCTAAAAGAATCGATCCTATAGGGCTGCCTATTGAGCGCAGCAACCCCACAATAGTCAAAACCTGAACCAGTATTATACTTGGCAGCCATTTCTCACCGAAGATTACAGGAACGGCAACAGGAGCTACGACGGCAAGCCCGGCCATCACCGGAAAATTTACTGTAGACAGCAATTGCAAAATTTTCAAATATCCATTTTTCAGCTTTCGTGTATCCTCTTGCACCCTTGAAAAAACAGGAAACGCGACCTTTGTTATAAGAGAATTAATCAATTGTATAGGCCTTAAAATCAGGTTATACGCGAGAGTATAATATCCCAGAGCCTTTGCTCCAAGCATTGCCCCAATTATTAGATAATCAAGGTTCGAATTGAAATAATTTATAACTCTTTCTCCCATTTGATAAATACCAAAACTTAAATATCCCCTAAGATCCGGTATGGAAAAGTGAAGCCGGGGCCGCCAATTTTTCCATCCAAAAAAAGAAAGAAGCAAGACCTCAATTATTGCACCTACTAACTGGCCCCAAATAATTGAAAACACTCCAACTCCCAGAATTGCCAGAACGATAGAAGAAACAGATTTTACAAAAGAACTGATTATTCTTACTTTTGCCAATTTGTCGAATTTCAATTCTTTCTGCATGAGAATCTGAAACTGCTGGCCGAAAGGAGTGACAAGAAAGATCAGAGATGAAAGATATATCATATTACTCAACCGGGGCTCATTATAAAAATCTGTTATAAAGGGACACGCGATACATACGAGAAAAAAGGTTATGATCCCCGCGCCGATATTAAGCCAGTAAAGGCTGGACAGTTCATCTTTCGTTGCATCCTGACGATAAATAATAGCTTTGCTTATCCCCATATCGGAAAAAATCTGTGAAAACCCTATGATGATCATGACCATCCCCATCAGGCCAAAATCGGCCGGGGAAAGGAGACGAGACAACACTGCCAAAGTGACAAATTGGAAAGAGGTGACACCTCCTATTGAGATCCCGTTCCATTTGACACTTGATATGGCTTTTTGTTTTATACTCATTTATTGTTTCTTTAGAAGAGTTGTAAAAACAGCTGTGTCTAATGTGTAAGAACTGAAAATTTTATCCATTAATGAAGCTATACTTTGATTTAAATAGAAAAGGGGGATTAAAAGATATTTTAGAGGCCCTTTGGCAAAATTATTAATCCAGTAATTAAATCGCAGCACACTCATTACCCAAAACCCTGTTTCCGCTACTATATTTATTACTTCAAACTCTGCCTGTTCCGCCAGATATCTGAGCCCATACCTGGTGTAACGATAATAATCATAAGGCGATTCATGTTCCCCCCACATAAAGGGAGTCGACAGAAGCAAATATCCCCCCTGTTTCAAAACTCTGAATCCTTCCCGTAAAAATTCCTTGGGCTCCGGCACATGCTCCATAACCTGAAATGAAACAATAGAATCAAAAGAACTATCCTTGAAAGGCAGAGATGTAACATTTGCAACAATGTCCACCCCACTTAACTCATGATCTATATTTATATGATCCAATCTAATGTATTCGCTGTAATGTTTTTTCAGTATATCTTTATAAGGAGCTTTTCCACATCCGGCATCAAGAACTTTTCCTGTTATATGTTCCGCATTTCTTTGAACAGAACAAATCAATTTATGGTGTATAATCCAGTTATGAAACCTGCTGTTGCTGTTTTTTTTATAAAACATCGTTGTTTCCCTGATCTGAATAATTTTCTCATTTAATCATTGCTGTAAAAAATGTTTTTACTTCTTTTTATAAAAAATCTGTTTTTTGTTCTCCAATA
>JAGHBT010000249.1 GCA_021160845.1 bacterium
AGTGTGATCAACCCTTTGATATTTTTCATAAATTCCATTTTGTTGTTGATCGATTTGCTTTTTATAATCGGGGCGAAGTATACGCTCTGTTTTCCACCGCCGTACATCTGAGACATCCTTTGCTCATAACATTCCTCGTCCAGAATGTAAGAAGTGCTTGTTTCGACTCCGTAGTTTGAGAGGAGTTTTTCTAATCCCGTATTTAAAGGCACATATGAAGGTTCCCTATTATACATTGTCTGCGTCTGTCCTGATGCCATTATTTGTTCAAAGGGGTCGATGAAAAAAGCAATTGATTTTCCCTTCATAAGAAACTGATCTATTTCGAAGAGTTCATAGTCGGAAAACTTCTCTTTCGGTCCGGCAATAATCAGACAATCAATTCCGTCGGGGATACCGTTTTCTTTCAGGGTTACCTCCGAAATGGAATAGCTGTTCGATAGAAGAGAGTTGAAATTATCAATGGAGTTGCCTTTGCTAGATTGGTCCGACTTAAGGGGGGAAGTACCGTGGTCTGTAAGGTACCCAATCTTTTTATTTATATCTATTACATCATCGACCGCTTCGCTAATTTTTTCCTCTAAACTGTTTATATCAACTAGTTGGTATTGAGTGCCGAATATCGGAAGATTCATAACATGAATCAATTCGATTGTTTCATATTTTTCATTGTTCAGTATGGTAATACCGATAGATGCGTGTCCCTCTTTGATAGTTGTGTTTCCCGACTTGTCTTTCATCGTAGGCCATTTCAATGTCATTACATTGTATTTTGATATTTCCGTCTCTATCGAAGGGTCGAGGGTTGAGTTTCGTTTCTGAAATTCCAGTCTTGAGTAATATTTATCATTCAATTTCTCAACAACAGATTCGATTTTCCCCGGGATTTGCGGCAGTTCTCCAATTTTGAGTTTTGGGGCTATTTCTTCGATGGATGTGGAATAGTACAATCTGACAATTATCTGATTTTTGAGGTTAAGGAGAGCGCTTATCTTGTTATTCATTTTTTCAATTTTAGAAGTGATTTTGTATTCCAATCCGTCTGTGGATGTAATCGAAGGGATCTTGTCGATGATATCTCCGTGAATCATAGCTATTCCCATATTCGCTTTTTTGAATTGCACTTCGTCCTGTTCAATATTCTTGATCTGCACTGGATAAATGCCATAGCTGTGTGCAAGCTCCTGATTTTTCTTAGCTTTTTCATCAAGATCGCCTTCTTTTACACTGACATCGTAGAAGCGGTAATTGAAATACTTATTTGAATTAACAGAGTATTCTTCAAGCAGGTCACGAAGGTACCGTTTGGTATTGTTGTGAGGCGCCGGAAGATCCTTGGTAAAGAAGACATTTATTGTGAGCGGTTCGGACAGTGTTTTTACTGCTTCTTTGCTGGCCTTTGAAAGCGAATAGATATTTCCCGATGTTAGATCAGCTCTGGAAAATAGCGTTGCCCCCGCTACATTAATCAGAATTACTATTATAACATATACGAGAAATTTGAAATATTTACCCGTCTCTCTTTTTCTATTCATTATTTCCTCCTTTACTTCTTTCCCTGCATTACCAGATTAGAAGAATACAAAGCGATAAAGATAAAGCTTAGAAAATATATTATGTCTCTCGAATCAATAATTCCCTTGGCGATATTGCGAAAATGATAACCCGCTCCGATTTGCTGGAAAAACCCAAGCATCGATTCCGGCAGGAAAAAGAGCAGATTATTGATCATTGTTAAAGCGAAGCAGATACCTATGGCTGCCAGCAGCGCTATTATTTGGTTTTTTGTGAGTCCGGATGTAAAAAGACCTATCGATATAAACATTCCTCCAAGGAGGATGGCTCCCAGGTATCCTCCCAGTACCGGTCCCCAGTCTAGATCTCCGATAAAAGATACTGAAATCGGGTAGCTTAGTGTTGGCAGTAACATAATCGCCACAAAGGCCAGAGCGGCGAGGAATTTTCCAGCGATAATATCCTTGATTGAGACTGGGAGGGTGAGTAGTATTTCGTATGATCCGGAACTTAATTCCTCGGAAAAGAGGTGCATGGTTACGGCAGGGATGATAAATGAGAAGGTAATAGGCAAAAGAGAAAAGAAACTTCTAAGTTCCGTCTGATTATATAGGAAGAATGTTGAAAAGAAAAACCATCCTGTTACGACAAGAAATATTGATATAACTATATAGGCGATTGGAGATATGAAATATACATTTAACTCCTTTTTAAAAATTTGAGCAATATTTTGTGTTTTCAGCATATTAATTCTCCTTTTTTTAATTGGATAATTTGGGCATTAGTTTTCTTTTGTGAGTTCTCCGAATATTTTCTCGAGACTCTTGACATCCCGCGTCATTTCAACCAGAATCCAAGCCTGTTCTTTTATTCTCTTGTAGATTGATTCTCGAATGTCCTTATCTGTGTGGCAGGAGAGTTTGACCGAGAGGGTTCCGTGATTTTTCCCAACACTCTCAACCTTTTTAATTTCGTCTATTTTGCCAAGTGTACTACTTACGTCATCAAGCTCGGCATTCTGTAGTGAAATATTTACCGTGTATTCAGATTTGGATGATTGTTTGAGTTCGTCGGTGCTCCCGTCCGCGACAATCTTACCGCGGTTAATAATAACTATTCTGTCACAGGTAGCTTCAACCTCGCTCAATATGTGGGTGGAGAGGATTACGGTTTTTTCTTTTCCAATCCCTTTTATGATATCACGGATTTCAACTATCTGGTTTGGGTCTAAACCGGTTGTAGGTTCATCGAGTACAAGGATTTCAGGATCAGCCATTATAGAATGAGCCAGTCCCACCCTCTGTTTATACCCTTTGGAAAGCTCATGTATTGGGCGGTGCATATTTTCGCGTAATCCGCATATGTCAGCCAGTTCAGACAAGCGCTTCCGTTTTTTTGTTTCGTTTAGTCCCCGCATATTGGCAATATAATCCAGATAGTCGTATACAAGCATATTTCCGTAGAGTGGGGCCGATTCGGGAAGGTAGCCGATCATTTCCTTGATTTTCAGGATATCCTTTTCAATCGATAGTCCTCTGGCCTCGATTGTACCTGAGGTGGGAGTCAGATATCCGGTTAGTATTCTCATCGCCGTTGTCTTACCCGCTCCGTTTGGACCAAGGAGTCCCAGCACCTGTCCCCTTTTGATTGTTAGATCAACGTGATCGAGGGCGCAAAGATCACCGTAATACTTTGTCAGATTTTTGAATTCTATCATACCAGATCTCCTTATTTGATAATTTCCGTTTTTGTATGTTTTACAATACTTCCTAATGAATAGTTCCAGAAAAAATGTCGTTATGTTTTAAATAAGGGCAAAAGCGTTTCGCTTTAATTTTAATGTTGCCGTTTTGTGAGGATAATAAAAACAACTTGCCATTTTGTCAAAAAAAAATTAGAAATCAAGGAGTAAGGATTATACTAAAATTGATGAGATTGAAACCGGGAGGGATGTAAAAAAC
>JAGHBT010000219.1 GCA_021160845.1 bacterium
ACGGTAAAAAAGGGAACTACCCCAATTTTGTATCTCATATCCAAAAGGAGTACAAAATGCTGGCTTAATATAATAGATAAATGGAATGCGGAACCTTTTGTGGATCCTCACTCAGGGGAACTATTGGATACCGGAGTATATCTTTGGCCTTTATGGGAAAAATTCGCGTTCGCGCTTGCAATGGACAGAGAATATTTGTCGGATCCGGAAGGATTGTTTTCATCCGGAAAGATGGGATTGAGATTGGTAAAGGGTAATTGGGATGAACAGGTCAAGATCGGATGGGGCGTGAGTATTCGAGATGGAGGAAGCACTAAAGATCTGATAACAAGTGCTATGGAAAAATTGGAGCTTAAAGAAAGAGCGCTGGTTTAGAAAAGGAGTGTATATGCAGGGGAGTAGAATTTTAATTGTAGAAGACGATGAGGATATCGTTGAAACCGTAAAGTACAGCTTGGAGCTGAGAGGCTTTGAAGTGGATGTTGCCTATGATGGATTGCACGCTTTGAGGAAAGCAAGAAAGAATCATTTTGATCTTATGCTTTTGGATATTATGTTGCCTGGCAAGAATGGATATGAGGTCTCGAGGATGCTCAAGGATGAAATGGATGAAGGAAAGATTAAACCTTTTAAAATTCTTGTTCTTACGGCAAGAAAGGTTAATAGCGCGGAAAGAGAGGATTTTCTCGCAACTTGGTCAAAAGCGGATGAATATATGTACAAGCCTTTTGAACTTGAAGACCTTATAGAGAGAATAAATTTTCATCTTGGGGAAGAATCTAAGTTTTCCAGGGTGTAATAGTCCTGTTTAATTTGAGAAGAAGATGCTTGATGTTGATGTTTCCCCTGCTTTGGAAAAAATATTTCCTTCATGATTTTTAAGAATGTGTTGACAATTGTAAAAAATTATTTAAGATTTCTCCACATGGGAAGGTAGCTCAGTCGGTAGAGCAACGGATTGAAAATCCGTGTGTCGGCGGTTCGATTCCGCCCCTTCCCACCATTTCCCTCCTATGATGGTCTTTGCCGAGAACACTGTTGAAACAAGTTTTATTCCGGGGTTTGTAAAATTAGGGGGATGTATTGTAGAGGAGGATTAGTGAATTATTGTTGACAGTGAGTGAATGGCTGATTTATTTTCATTGAAAGACGTATTCTGGTAAAGGAAGAAAAATGGTCGACAAGTTAAAAATCGCTGTGATTTCCGCAGTTCATGCTTACATGGAGGCTGAGAATGAGCCCAAGGACAAATTCCCTGACCGGATGTTGAATGGTTGGAAGATGGGAGGGCGTCGTAACATGATGGAACGGTTTAACCTTCCCCGAAGAGGAGGTTTTTCCAGAGTACGTTTAAGAGGATATTTATTTCTTTAATAATATTGTGTTAGGGATTTAATATTAATGAAACAGGAGACTATGTCCGTTTATAGTGGAGAAAGCGATTCAGCGAGCCAGGTTAGGATAACCGATACAACCTTCAGAGATGGGCATCAATCCACTCTGGCGACTCGTTTAAGGACAGAAGACATAATTCCTATCGCCGGGATAATGGATGAAATTGGATTTCATTCAATGGAGGTTTGGGGCGGCGCTACCTTTGATGTTGCCATACGTTATCTTAATGAAGATCCATGGTCGCGGCTAGCGGAAATAAAAAAGAAGGTTCCCAATACCCCGCTTCAGATGCTTCTCAGGGGACAAAATCTCGTTGGATACCGTAATTATGCTGATGATATTGTGGATAAATTTGTGGAAGAGGCGGCTAAAGCAGGGATTGATATATTTCGTGTTTTTGATGCCTTGAATGACGAACGAAACTTTGAAGCTTCTTTTAAAGCCATCAAAAGAAGTAGAAAACATATTCAGGGAACTATCTCCTATTCTCTTACCGGGCAGCGTCTTGGTGGTGAAATCTTCAATATGAATTATTATCTGGAAAAAGCGAAGGCGATCGAAGAAATGGGCGCTGATTCACTGTGTATCAAAGATATGGCAGGTCTTCTAAATCCCTATGATGCTTATGAGCTTGTTTCAGCGTTAAAAGAGACAATTGATATTCCTTTACAGCTTCATTGTCATTATACCAGCGGAATGGCCTCGATGACTTATTTGAAGGCGATAGAAGCTGGAGTGGATGTTATTGATTGTGCTCTCGCGCCATTTGCACTCAGGACTTCCCAGCCCTCGGTGGAGTCTATGGTTGCCGCTCTGAGAGGAACGGAAAGAGACCCTGAGCTCGATATTCAGAAATTGTTTGAAGCCGGTTCATATGTGGAGAAGGTAGTACCCAAATACCGGGATTATCTTAATACAACCCGAATGTCTGTAATAGATACCGGAGTAATCGAACATCAGATTCCCGGAGGTATGATTACAAATCTTGTTAGCCAGCTCAAACAGGCGGAAGCTCTTGACAGGATAGAAGATGTTTATCGTGAATTGCCTATGACAAGGAAGGACCTTGGTTATCCTCCTCTTGTTACGCCCACCAGCCAAATCATTGGTATCCAGGCGGTTCAAAATGTATTATTCGGCCGTTACAAGATGATTACAGAACAGATCAAGGATTATGCTTATGGTCTTTACGGAAGTCCCCCTGTCCCTATGAATGAAAAGGTTCGCAAGAAGGCCTTAAAGGGTTACCCGAAGGGTGAAAAACCGATAACATGTAGAGCTGCAGATATGATTAAACCGGAACTTAATAAGGCCTCGGAAATGACTAAGGGGATTGCTAAAAACACACGTGACATTTTGATATGCGCTTTATTTCCTACGGTAGGGTTGAGATTTCTCCGTTGGAAATATGGGCTTGAGGATCCTCCGGAGAGTGTACGACCTAAAACGATGGAAGAAATAAAAAAGGAAGACGCGCTGGTGGAAAAGATTAAAAGCGGTAACTATAATGTAAGTATCCCCGTGGAAAAAGGGTTAAAAAGGGAAGATACCAGAACTTTTAATGTCTTTGTTGGTGACGAACATTTTAATGTTGAAGTTGAAGAAGTTAGGGGGAAGGTTGAATTTAAAGGGTCGAGGGAAACAGCGCCGATTGTAAAAAAGAAGAGTAATCGATACGCGAGCAAAAACGAAGTGGCCCGGAAGGAAGTTAAACGGGTTTCAAAAGGTGGGGAATTTGTTCTGACCGCGCCTATGCCGGGAATGGTTTTAGAGTACAATGTAGAAGAAGGGGACAAAGTGAATGTTGGTGACCTTCTCTTGATTCTTGAAGCTATGAAGATGAGAAATAGTATCACATCAAATGTAAACGGAGTTGTAAAATCAATCAGGATTCCTCCCGGAAGTCCTGTCGAAAAGAACCAGGCATTGTTGATAATTGTTCAATAATTATAGAGGAGCTATCGATAGTTTTGACACATCATCATCGAACCTTCAGATTAAAACATCATCCCATCC
>JAGHBT010000080.1 GCA_021160845.1 bacterium
CTATTTGCGCTTTTAGCGCGTCTTGAGCCTTTTTCAAATTCTTAGCCCTGGTCCCCACGTATGCCGCCGTAATCACACCCCCCATCACAGGTTTCGCGCCGCATCCCGTTGAATAAGCAAGCCCGAGACGCTCTCTTATTTCGCTCTGCATTCGAGAATTGAAAATCTCTGTTGCTACAAGAATAGTTGCCATCTCTGCAGAATCGTATACCGGCGCTGCAAATCCAGCCATTAGATACGCTCCCGAAGCGGGCGAAGGAAATTCATATCGTCCTTTCATACATGTATCCGGAAAGTTCGGGCAAATCCTGGTGGACGATAAATCCTCCCCGCTTCCACCAAATTCACCAGTTTCTATGTCAGTATCCCCGGTGGGAAACAATGAAAACAGGTTAGACAAAACCTCAAGAGATTTGGCCGGAAGGTCTCCGGAAACAAGCGTCGCAACAATTTTGTTCCCGACAAAATAGTCTTTCTTGTAGCTTTGGAGTATCTCCGGCGATAGTTTTTCCCAACATTGCCCACCAGGGAAAAGGGAATTACCAAACGGATGTTTACCAAAAAGCTTGTTATAGAAAACCTTTTTAAGTTTGAAAAGCGGAAATCCCGATCTTAGCGCCAACTCCATTGTTAACCCCTTTTGAACCGATTGAAAATCCGACTGAGTAAATTCCGAATCGAGTATATAATCGATTAAGATCCGGGCAGCTTCCTCGAAATTCACGACGGGAACTTCCAGCCGAATAAACGAGAATGAAGGATTGAGACGATAATCATCCATCGGTATATATGGATTATCCCCCCATTCAATCCTAGCTCCAAGAGATTCCAGTTTCTTTGCAAGTTCGTCACCAGCAGCAGATATTTCCAACATCTTGTGAAGAACAATCGACGATCCGGGAGCAAGAATAGTTTCCAGACAATTTCGTCCTTTAATCAGTATGTTAAGAGCCGCTATATCTGAATCCTTCCTCTGCCTGGCCGAAACAATGCACCCATTGGAAAGTGTTTTTACTGTCCTCTTTTCCCCTTCGAATAAATCGGCAAACCTTCGGTGCCCCCTACGGACAAGACACGCGTTATATTCCATCTCCTTAAAGGTTTTTTTCAATAAGTTTTCTACATCTTCTCTAGTGACTTTTTTAATTCCATCCATAAACTCATTCAGATAACTTTCTCCCAAAATACTCATCATTTCACCATTAAGCATGATATAATAATGAAACTTTTCACGATCGAAAGCATCGGATGACAAGTATGAAGTACGTGCTGATTCGACCTGATCCCTACTTGGAGCCCAGCGAGACAACCCCTTGAGCATCGACTGAACCCCGGAATATTCCCCTTCATTTTCAGTGGGAGAAGGAAAATGAAACCTAAGGGCGACAAATTCATTATGCACCTCCAGGCTCACCTGGGGAGGGTGAATTAGCATAGTATTAAACTCTTCTGTCAGCGGTGTATTATCACCAGAAAGGATATCCGCCATAATTGTGGACCGGGCAAGGTTTTCACTTTTAATGCCGCCGGGTACCCTGACAAGAATATCAAGTCCCGCCGAGACCCTGTCATTATTCCTTACCGTTATCTCATTGCTCCATCTTGGAACACAAGGTGAAGAACCAAAACCGCTGGAAAGAGCTAACATAGAACTTTCTTTCCGTTTCCTTTTATCGCCATATGTTTTTATAACTCCAGAGGCAGGGGAAGGAAAATAATCATTTATCCATTTAATTATAGATTCGGAATCAAATCCACCCATAACAAATATCTTCATATTGGAAGGCTTATAAAATTTCTTGTAGTAAGACAGCAGCTGCTCTCTTGTCATTTCATTCAGTGTAACCGGATAGCCAAGAATAGTTTCAGTCAACCGACTCCCCCGATAGAGATAATGATCTATGAATCTACCCCTTTCCTGACCAGGGCTATCCATTGTTTGTCTAATCTCTTCAAGAACGACATTTCGTTCTTTCGCAAGTTCTTCAGACGGAAAAACGGAATGCAAAAGCATCTGGGAAAGAATTTCCAATCCCTCTTCAGCCAAGTCTCTTCTAACCAGCATGAAGAAGATCGTTCTTTCTTTTCGCGTAAAAGCGTTAAGAAAACCCCCGGCATCCTTAACCCAATCGTTCATTTCGTCGCGCGTGAAACGCTCCGATCCGTCAAATACCATATGCTCAATAAAATGAGAGATCCCTCTTGAGCAGGGAGTTTCAAATATTGAGCCCGCTCCTACCGATACCGCGATGCAGACAACATTCGACGAGGGATAAGGATCGAGAACAATCTCCGGCCCTCCAACGATAAGGTTCGTCTCAATACCCCCTCCTTTTGGGTCTGCAACACATGGAGAGAAAAAGCCATACGAAATGATTCCGAAAGCAAGGATCAACACAACAAATAATTTAGGGAAAATTTCATTATTCATAACGCTCTGCCTTCCTCATAATTGTCCGTTAAAAAAATGAGCTGACCTTCAAAAAATATGTATCGCCCTGGAATTTATATCATCGGCTGCCTCCGCAAGGGCCTCAGAAAGTGTCGGATGGGGAAAAATCATAGTTTCAAAGTCTTCCGCTTTCATTTCGCTCTCGATGGCAATCATCCCAATTGATACAAGTTCAGTTGCCTGCGGTCCGATTATATGGACACCACGCAGCTTCCCTGTTGTTTTTTCCGCTACCCACTTTACAAAACCATCCGGTTCCCGGAGCCCCTGTGCTTTACCGTTAGCGGAAAAAGGGAAACTGCCCGTTTTTATTTCAAAATTCTTATCGGCTGCTTCTTCCTGCGTAAGACCGACATGAGAAATCTCCGGAAGAGTATAAATCGTCGAAGGAACAGCAGAATAATCCATCTCTACATCACTCCCAAGGGCATTCTCGGCGGCTACAATCCCCTCACGGGTCGCAACGTGAGCGAGAAGCAACCCACCAACAACATCGCCGGCGGCAAACACCCCTTTCACATTGGTTTCCATCTTGCTGTTTACCTTGATACCTGTTTTATCCATTTCAACACCCAAATCTTCAAGACCAATATTACTTATGTTGGGAACCCTTCCAACCGATACAAGAACAAACTCAGATTCAATCTGACTACCGCTGGCAAGACGAGCGGTAATACCAGCGTCCCCACTGTTTAAGCTCTCAACTTTATTTCCAAGATGTATTGTGATACCTTTCCTCTTCAAAAAGGTTTTCAGGAATCTGCTGATTTTCGCGTCTTCGCCCGCAACAAGCAGCGGAAGCATCTCAACAATCGTAACCATGGTTCCGAAAGCGTGAAATATAGAAGCAAATTCACACCCTATAACACCTCCACCAATTATGAGAAGGGATTCCGGCACTTTGCTCAAATTCAGAATATCGGTACTGCTCAGCACTCGTTTACCGTCAAATTCCATTCCGGGGAGTATAACCTCCGAGGAACCCGTAGCAATAATGATTTTCTTGCCTTTAATTTGCCCTTTCCCCTCTACATGAATCTCTCCGGCAGTAACTACTCTCGCAGTACCTCTAACAACATCAACCCCCCTCCGCTTCAAGAGTTTTTCAACGCCGGAGACAAGTTTTCCGACAACTCTCTCTTTGTGAGACAAAAGCCCCTTCAGATCAACCCCTAAGGAGCCTGAGAGACCAGCCTGACTACCACCGGCAGACTGCTCAATCAGATGTGCCGCCGCATGCATAGTCTTTGTAGGAATACACCCCCTATTCAGACATACACCACCCATCTCCCCACTCTCCACCAAACAGACACTCGCGCCCATCTGGGAGGCGCGTATCGCCGCGGGATAACCGGCAGGCCCACCCCCAACCACTACAAGATCATATTCGTCCGTCAATTCTTTCCTCCAAGCTACCGAACTCGCTGTATCAATCCGGTTTAGTATCCGGAGTCAATTCAACAAACTCCTAAAATGTGGCAAATTAAATGAACTAAAAGGCAAAAAGGCTACAGCTTTGCTTGCTGTCTGAACAACACCCGAAGAGCCAGTAAACTAAATTGCTACAGCTTTTTCATGATCTCGCTGGCAATCGTATTTTTCTGTATCTCTTTTGTGCCTTCGTAAATCTCGGTTATCTTAGCGTCTCTATAAAAACGCTCAACCTCATATTCCATAATATATCCGTAACCACCGTGTATTTGAATAGCTTCATCCGACACCATTACGGCGGTCTTTGCGGCAACATACTTGGCTATAGATGTAAGCTTTGGATCTATTCTTCCCTGATCAAAATTCCACGCGGCTTTATATGTTAACAGTTTCGCCGCTTCAATCATGCTTGCCATCTTGGCAATCTTGTGTTGAGTGGCCTGAAACTTAGCAATCGGCCTACCAAACTGTTCTCTTTCCATCATGTAGTTTATAGTTCTATCATAAGCCCCCTCAGCTATACCAAGTGCTGTGGCGGCAATCTCAATCCGGCTCTCGTCGAAGAATTCGAGAACCTGGTAAAAACCCCTACCTTCCTTCCCAATAATATTATTCAAAGGGACCCTGACTTCATCGAAAGACACTTCAGCAGTAGAAGTCATCTTAATCCCCATCTTTTGTCCAACATCCTTTGTGCTTAATCCTTTAACACCACTATCCACGATAATGGTAGCCATCCCCCTATACGCCGGTTCAACATCAGAATCAGTCTGGCAAAGAACAATATAAAAATCCGCGATTTCCCCGTTTGTTATAAATGTTTTTGTTCCATTAATAACCCAGTTGTCGCCATCCTTTACGGCCCTTGTATCCATACGTGTAATATCACTCCCATGGTTCGGCTCCGTAAAGGCTCCCGCCGAGATCATCTTCCCAGAAGCAACGGCCGACAAATACTCTTTTTTCTGTTTCTCAGAACCAAAACGCATGATTATTTCCGAAGCAAAATCAGAAAGAGCTACAGCCGTTCCAATCCCGGAATCCCTTCTACAGAACTCCTCAACTACAAGAACATTTTCCATTATATTAAGTCCCGCCCCACCAAAATCCGTGGGAAAATGAAGGCCGATAAATCCAAGTTCACATGCCTTCTGCCATACCGAACGAGGGAATGAATGTTCCATTTCATGCTTCTCAGCCAGTTCTTTAGTAAATTCACCCTTCGCAAATTTTCTGGCGGCTTCTTGTATATCCTTTTGTTCCGTAGTAAGTTCAAAATCCATTGTTTCCTCCCTTTCAAGTAAACAGCCATAGATTCATAGTTTTATGTTACACTACTGCCACTTATTTACCTTGTTTACTTTAAGCTATAGTTATCGTTCCTCTTCATTCAAGGCCAAAGCCAAAGCTCTTTCTCCTACTATTCAAAACCAGGCATTTCAACACTCATTTATATACAACAAATCTTAACAGAAACCCGACTTCCGCTTCAATAACTACTTAACATTTATAATCCTATGGAACAGTAATTGCAAAAGAAACGTAACGGAGGATTATAGAATGAACAAACCATCATATTTTATTGCAGCGGTAATATCAGTAATTTTAATTTCATCATCACTCTTTGCCGAATCGCCCAACAGAATCAAAGCGGAAAAGTTGTTTGTTCAAGCCCAAAAAGCTCTTTCCACCGAAAACAGTAAAGAAGCCGAAAATCTTCTTATGAAATCTCTTCAACAGGACCCAAATTTCACCTCAGCAATATGGCAACTTTCCCAAATTTATGAAAACAGAGGAAAATTGGAATACGCGAGAGAATTGCTTCTTAGAGGCCTGCAGCAAAAGCAGAATGCTACATGGGCCAAAGAGAAGCTTAAACGTATGGAAAAAATACTGGTTCAGAAACTTCTCTCGGAAGCGACAGATTTTATGACTGAGGGTAACTACACCTCAGCCCTCCCAAAACTGGCATTGTATAACGGAATTAAACCAAACGACCCTGTTCCGCTTATCTATATGGCAAGATGCCACCTTGCCCTTAACAATCTGCAAACCGCGAAAACATACCTCTCCGAAGCTATAGAGCGAGATCCTTCAAATCCGGATATTGCAAACCTTCTAACCGCCGTTGAAAATCGGATAGAGAGAGAATCATTAAACAGGGTGATCCTTCAAGCTAAAAAGATTCTCTCTGATTTCACCCCGGCAAGAAGTAAAGAAGCGACAGACGCGCTTAAAACAATCCTTCAGAAGGATCCCGGAAATATATGGGCGAAGGAAAAACTGAGCGAACTCGGTCTCCTTACCTCCAAATCAGCAGAAGCAGAGAATCAGAAAAATGGAGATAAAGAGAGATTTAAATTCAAGGAAAAAGTAACAAAAACAACCAACGCTATATCTTCCACCGTGTTGAAATACACAATAATAATATTATTC
>JAGHBT010000157.1 GCA_021160845.1 bacterium
AAAACAAAAGTTTAAGTTGGAATTTATGGTAGACCCTGAATTTATGAAGAAATTTGAAAGAATCAAATCCCGTATATCCCGGAAATACCCGGAAGGGGTTAATTTCGAGATGTTATTTACTATAGTCATGGATGAGTATCTCGAACGGCACAGCCCTGAGAAAAGAATACAAAGGAGAGAAAAAAGGGAGAATAATAAACAAATGAAAAAGGTCGTTTCTCAGGACAAACAAACCAAGGCAAATAAACCAAAGACTTCAAAAATCAAAGAAAGATCCCGCAATATACCCGCCTCTATTAGGGATAAAGTATTCGCCAGAGACGGTGGGAAGTGTACCTTTGTGGGTAAAAATGGTAAAAGGTGTAGTTCAACTTGGAATCTTGAAATCGATCATATAGTTCCATTTGCGAGGGGCGGAGATAACTCCCCGGGAAATCTGAGGCTTCTATGCGCGAAACATAACCTTTTAGAAGCTCAGCGGGTGTACGGAGAAGGCTTTATGAAAAAATATTACCAGAGAGAATGATCTTCAAAAACACAGAATATTGAGCGTTGTATTAATTATCTTGAACAATCTGTAATGATGCTGAGCCAATCTGAACACCCTGTTAATTAAGTTTAGAAAAAGGCAGAGAGCTTAGGTCAACATTGCCACCCGATAGAATGATTCCGACCCTTTTGCCCGGAATACTGCCACCCTTTTCCAACAGGGCAGCCAATGGAACAGCGGCGGAAGGCTCAATAACAATCTTCATTCTCTCCCATACAAGCCTCATGGCCCGTATAATGCCCTCCTCACTAACAGTAACGATATCGCTTACATATTTTCTTATAATTGAGAATGTCAGATCGCTGAGAGAAGTAAGAAGCCCATCCGCTATTGTTTTTGGATCTACAGATGGGACTAGTTTCCCGGATTTAAATGAGCGAAAAGCGTCATCCGCTCCTTCCGGTTCAGCGGCAATCACCACTGTTTCAGGTGACAGTGCGGCAGCTGATATTGCCGAACCGCTAAGAAGTCCGCCCCCACCCACAGGAGTAATTAATGCGTCGAGTTCCGGAGTTTCCCCTAAAAACTCAAGCGCCGCTGTTCCCTGGCCCGCGATAACACGCGTATTGTTATATGGATGGATAAAAGCAGCTCCGGTTTCTTTTATGACCTTTTCAAGCCGTTCTTCACGGGCTTTAAGTGTGGACGCGCAAAAATAAATTTTCGCTCCATATTCAGAAACCGCGTCAATTTTTACCCTTGGGGCATTTTTCGGCATAACAACATGACTTTCCACACCCCTCCACCTTGCTGCAAGAGCCAGAGCGGCACCGTGATTACCAGATGAATGAGTAGCAACCCCTTTCAGGGCTTCCTTTTCATCAAGGGAAAAAACGGCGTTTGCAGCCCCTCTAATCTTAAAGGCCCCGACTTTCTGAAAGTTCTCGCACTTAAAGAAAACCTTCCGGTCACAGCGTTCATTTATCGCTTCGCATGTTAAGACCGGCGTGTTATGTATAAAGGGAGTAATTCTCTCTGAGGCCCCCTTTATTTGATCAATGGTAGGTTCTTCCATTATTTAAATTTTAAGCTCTTTCATCCTCTACTTATATTCTGCCTTCAACCTTCCCCAACTCGAATTTTCAGTGGGAATTGTTACGTCATGAGAAAAGGCGGTGAAGCACTCTCCTCCATCCCTGACCCCGTTGTAATTCTCATCCGAAAAGGCCCAGATATGAACTCCTATGCATCCAGACCAATCTATATCAAGGGCTATCGTATCCGAATAATTATTGCCATGTTCAGTCGGAGTAGACACGACAAGATCGCCAGCACTGTAGACATTTCCTGCTAACATCTGGCCATCTATGATAATTGACGGCAAACATCCATCTGGTAAAATCTTATCAAATACCACGAGGATATTCGTATAGGTCGTCGGGTTATTGGAAAAACCGTCGAGATATAGTGTAAAATTTGTATTCTCAAAAACATATCCCTCATTCTCTCCACTTGATGGTTCGAAACCCGAAATAATTGGCGCCTGATAAATACTGAAATCTATCTCGTTAGTTCCAATTTCCAGAAGAACTTCTCCTCCCCTGTCATATTCGGAATCGTAAAGTGAATCACCTGGCCCAACGGTATAGTACTCTTCCGTAGAATAATAGTAAGTACAAGCAATATCCGGATATACTACAAGACACGGATCCGCCCTTAAAACACCTGGAGCAATGGTAATAGCAAAAACAACTACCACCGCTAAAACGATTTTTAGCATTCCTTGCATTTCCCCTCCTAATTTATAAGCTCCTTTTCCCACTTCTAATTAACAATAGTCTACCACAAACAGACAAAATCGTCAACAAAAATTTATAGGTATTATTACCTAACTCCCGAAAACAATCTTACAAGCCCACTTCTACCCATTTACCAACCTGTACTTGCCGTTAACATAGGTTATAAGCCCAACCCCATCGAGGTTAATAACACCATCGGTGATCAGCCCGCTTCCGGCATGCTTGCAAACAACCCTGCCGATAAAGAGATCGTGGACCCCTAACGGTTTTACCTCTAAAAGCTCACACTCTATATTAACGGGGCATTCCTTAACCAAGGGGGCGGCAATCTTCTCCGCAGTAACTGCCGTAAGCCCCGCTCGTGCAAATTTGTCGCAGTCTCTTCCTGAAACTGCGCCGCAAATCTTAACTTCTTCGAGCAGGTCGTAAGTTGGAATATTAACCGTAAAACACCCACTTTCCTTTATCATACGGTAGGAATACCTTTCCGGTCTAATCGAGATATTTATTGTCTCCGGATCGGAACATCCAACTCCACACCAGGCAATGGTAAGAAGATTATCTCCCAACTCATCATGTCTGCAGGAAACCAGCACAACTGGAACCGGGGCAAGTATAAACGAATCCGTAAACTCTTTTTTTCCCCCACTCATCTCGCACCCCCGATGTTATATGATTTCGGTCACCCTTACCCGCACTTCGAGTACCCGCATTCGCGACAAACGGAACAACCGCTTTCATGCTCCATCACTCCGCCACATTCCGGGCACGACCCGGCAAAGGTCACAGATGTAACCTTTGCAACATGTGTGTCCGACGCAGCTTCATTCCCCTGCATATAACGTTCAAGGGCTTTAGCAATGGCATCACTACATGAGAGAATCATACCGCCCTCTTCCCACCCCGGGTTGGGACACCTAATACCACGTAGCTGCTTTGCAATTTCATGAGGGTCAATACCAGCCCTTAATGACAGTGAAATAAGCCGGCTGATAGCCTCCGATTGCGAAGCGGAACATCCTCCCGCTTTTCCCATCTGTGAAAATAACTCGAATGGGCCATGCTCATCCTCGTTAATCGTCACATAAAGATTGCCGCAACCGGTCGTCATCTTCCATGTCTTACCGGATGTAACCGCGGGCCTGGGTCTCGGAGCAATCAAATCACCTCTATCACTATCGTCACCCTCCCCCTTGGCCTTGTTAACAGAACCGATATTTAGTACCTGCTCCTCACGGCTGCCGTCGCGGTAAATAGTAACCCCTTTACAACCCAATTCGTACGCCTGGCGATAGACCTTTTCGACATCATTCATTTTAGCTGAGTTTGCGAAATTGACGGTTTTTGATACCGCGTTATCGGTGTATTTCTGAAATGCCGACTGAATCCTGATATGCCATTCAGGACTGATGTCATGCGCCGTGACAAATATCCTTTTCCATTTCTCGGGGATACCATCAATCTTTTGAATAGACCCCTGGCTCGCGATTTTCTTCATAAGGTCTTCTGTATAGAACCCCTCTCTCTTCGCGATCTCTTTAAACATTAGGTTTACCTCAACCAGTTCATCATCGTCCATTACATTCCGGATATAGGCGATAGCAAAAACAGGTTCCACACCACTCGAGCAACCGGCTATAATACTCAATGTTCCGGTCGGAGCAATTGTAGTTACAGTCGCGTTGCGCATCTGCCCTGCCGGCAGTCCGGAGGTTTTCCCATCGGGGTCAGAAGCCAGTTTGTCATAGACACTCCCTTTGAAATTAGGAAACGCACCACGCTCTTCAGCAAGCCCCATACTGGCCTTGCGCCCTTCCCGTTGGATAAAACCCATAACTTCCTCGGCCACTTCCAGGGCTTCTTCAGAGTCATATGGTATACCTAGGATAATAAGCATATCCGCGAACCCCATCACTCCCAAACCAACCTTCCGGTTGCTCATAGTCATATCGGCAATAACGTCTAAAGGATAACGATTAACATCAATCACGTTATCGAGAAAACGAACGGCTTTGGCAGTCACCTCTCCCAGCTTCTCAAAATCTATATGGGGTTCCCCATCGACATATTTAACCATATGTGACAGATTAATAGAACCGAGGTTACATGATTCATAAGGCAAAAGAGGTTGTTCTCCACAGGGATTAGTACTTTCTATTTCACCCACATGCGGCGTTGGATTATCACTATTTATCCTGTCCAGGAATACAATCCCCGGTTCACCGTTTTTCCAGGCAAGTTCAACTATCATCTTAAATACACTTCGCGCCGGCATACTGTCGACGACATTACCGCTGTGAGGATTAATTAAATCATAATCAGAGTCTTCTTCGACCGCTTTCATAAAGGTTTCCGTAGCCCCCACGGAGATATTGAAGTTGTTTAATTTACTGTTATCCTTTTTAGCCGTTATGAAATCAAGGATATCGGGATGATCAACTCTAAGAATAGCCATATTCGCGCCCCGTCTTGTTCCACCCTGCTTGACGGTTTCGGTCGCCGCGTCAAAAACATTCATAAATGATATCGGCCCGCTTGAAACACCCTTTGTTGTATTTACTACATCATTCTTCGGCCTGATTCTTGAAAAGGAAAATCCCGTACCTCCGCCACTCTTGTGTATAAGCGCAGTCTGTTTGATTGTTTCAAATATGCTCTGCATCGAATC
>JAGHBT010000020.1 GCA_021160845.1 bacterium
CTGCAAATCTATTTAAAGAACCGCTATCTTTGTCTCTCCATTTAATCCTCATTAAATTTATATATCTTTTCAAGCGCCGCCGCGCCCCTAAGAAGCTTTGTCTCCCCCTCGTATCCAGCCAAAAGCTGCATTCCAAGCGGAAGCCCTTTGTCTGTTAAACCCGCGGGCAAAGATATGGCAGGAATACCGGCTATATTGGCCGGAGTAGTAAAAATATCCGACAAATACATCTCTATCGGATTGCCTATTCGCTCACCAAGTTTGAAGGAAGGCCCGGGAACCGTCGGTAACATAATAAGATCATACCTGGAAAAAAGAGTCTCGAAATTACTGCATATCATAGCTCTAACCTGCTGTGCTTTATTATAATAAGCATCATAATATCCAGCTGATAGAACATAGGTTCCAAGAAGAACCCTTCTCTTTACCTCATCGCCGAAACCCTCGCCGCGTGTCATTTCATACATCTCATCGAGGGACTCCGATTTAGCTCTGAAGCCATATCTTACTCCGTCATAACGCGCGAGGTTTGACGAAGCCTCCGCGTTCGCGAGAACATAATAACATGCTATCGAGGCATCCATATCCGGCAGCCTTGCAGGTTCAACAATCGCCCCCGCTCCCTTTAGCTCCTCTATTGTATCTTTTAAAATCTTTTTTAACACTCCATCTATATCCCATTCTTCAAAATTTTCTGGAACCGCTATCTTAAGGCCTTCTATACCCATATTAAGCCCCGTCACAAGATCGCCGGCGGCATCAGGGATACTTGTCGCATCACGCGGGTCTTGCCCGGATATCACACTCATCACGATAGCTGAATCCTCAACCGTTCTCGTAATCGGACCAATTTGATCAAGGCTGCTGGCGAAAGCCACAAGACCGTATCTTGACACTCTGCCGTATGTACCCTTCAATCCAACAACACCGCAAAGACTCGCCGGCTGTCTGATAGAACCGCCGGTATCAGAACCCAGGGCAACTGGTACCATATATGCAGCTACGGCGGCGGCAGATCCCCCGCTTGAACCGCCAGGGGCAAAATCCACGTTCCAGGGATTTTTTGTGATTTGATAAGCGGAATTCTCTGTGGACGAACCCATCGCGAATTCATCCATGTTCGTTTTTCCGATTATTATCGCACCCGCCTTTAAAAGCCTATCTACTACTGTCGCGTTATACGGCGGCTTGTACCCCTCCAAAATCCTGGATGCGCAGGTTGTTCGATACCCCATCGTACATATATTATCCTTTACAGCAACCGGGATTCCATAGAGAGGCATCTCCTCCGGAGACTCCTTTTCGAGTTCAGCAGCTCTCCTTAAAGCATCTTCAGACATAACATCAAGAAACGCGCCTATCTCTTTGTCTTTATTACTAATTGCGTGCAGGCACGATTGCACAACCTCGGTTGGCTTTACGCTATTTTCAATGTATAGTTTCCTTAATTCTGATATCGATTTTTTGTTTAATTCCATACCGTAAAATCCTTATTATTCATCCCCTTGATATCAGCCCCGTCAAAACCAGAGACGATATGATTCTTTTAACTCTTATCTATTACAGGAGGTACTTTAAAAAATCCGTTTTCTCTGTCGGGCGCCTGTTCCATGAGTTTCTCACATTCGAGCTCGCCTCCGGCCCTGCCTTCCCTTAAATAGGGCTTAAAGCGCTTGGCACATGCTTCTGATGCAATCCCTGAGGTGTCAACATTCTGAAGAGTACGGACAAATTCAATAATATCAGACAGCTGCTCCTTAAACTTCTCTCGCGCGTCATTGCTGAGTTTTATCTTGGCAAGTTTTTCAATATGCCTTATCTCGTCATCTGAAAACATCCGCGGCTCCCCTTTCACAAAAAGGTTCCCAATTGCGGTTAGCTTAACAATTATCAAGCTGTTAAGTCAATTTTAATTTTTCAGTCTTCGCTTTATTCAATCTTGACATATTAGACATATTACTTATAGTTCAGTATGGTAATCAAAAGGGATTTTTATGACAATCGAATGTATGTGCAACAACATGATCGCGGTTCAATCACCCACCGTTGGGCTTTGTCTCTTCGAAGCCTCAACTACCATTACCATAACTCAAACGGAAGGATCGACATGAATCTTTCACGGAAGAAAAACACGCAGCTACAACTGTTTCTTATTTTTCTTACGGCTTTTCTGTTTTCTCCATTTCTTTATACCACGAAAGTTGCGGCATCAGATGATAAAGCCCCCAAAGAGGTAGAACTTAAGACAAAAATCGTTGAAACAACCGTATATAGAAAAGACGATGTCAGGATTATACGCCGGGGCAAAATCGAAGTAACCACCGGTTTATATAAGCTTATCTGTACTGATTTTCCGAGTCGAACTTCCAGTTCATCCATTCAGGTTGAAGGGAACGGAAGCGCCGAGGCTAAAATTACCGGAATTGATATTCGAGATACTGAAAACTTATATACGAAATCACCCGAATACAACAAACTATTGAAGGATCTGGAAAAACTCAATCTGAAGGAAGACTCACTTGCCATACAACAAAAATCCCTGAATAAGCGTCTAAAATTCGTCTTATCTCTTTCAAACTTCTCTCTGGAAAGCGCGAATGAAGAACTTGCAAGAGAATCCTTCGACATCAAGGATTGGCAAAACCTGCTTAATTTTATTGAGAATGAAAATACAAGCATTGAAAACAAGATTTCTGATATCAGAAGGAAATCCGGCAAAATAAAAGAAAACATCCAGAGTATTTCACTCAAACTTAACAATATGCGTGTAAGCAAAAAGGGTAAAGAGGTAATTATCGACTGCGAAGTAATGTCCGCTGGCGATTTAACTATTAATTTTTCCTATCTGGTGGGATTTGCCGCATGGACTCCTGAATATGTACTTCGTTACAACAAACTTACTCAAACGATAGATTTAAGCTATAAGGCGCTTGTCGAGCAGAAAAGCGGTGAGAACTGGGAAAATGTCTATGTACTCCTTTCCACTGCCAGGCCTCACTTGGGTGCAGCACCCCCAAAGCTTACCCCATCCTACATTAGAACAAGACCTATCTATCCGAGTATATCAAGGATGAGTAATACAAAAAATGTTAATGAGTCGCTCGCAATGAAATCGAGTATAATTAAAACAAGCGATGAACTCCATGTCAGAGGGGGACGCGACCATAGCATAAACTTCTCTCTCGAAGAAACAGAAACATCAAAGTCCGGGTTCTCAGCCAATTTCGCTATCAAGAATCCTATCAGTATATCCTCCGGAGCTACCCGCCGTGTTCTTATAAAGAGAGTCAAAATACCGGTCGAATTATCACTCTACAGTTGCCCAAGACTTTCCGAACACACCTTCGCGGCAGGAAAGATAACAAACACAATGGATATCCCTATCCTCGAAGGAACCGGAGGTATCTATGTTGAAACAAAGCCCTCCGAAAACTCAATCCCGATAACAACATTCGTCGGGAATGAAAATATCCTATCCGCTGCCTCGGGGGAAAAAATCACTGTACACCTCGGAATAGATCAGGACATCAAGGTAAAACATAAACTTGAGAAAAGGGAATATCTTTCGAAGAAAAAGAATAAAAGAACCGAAATCCGTTATCACTACACAATAACAGCGGAAAATTTCAAAAAGCACGATGTTGAACTAACCATTGAAGACCGCCTGCCGGTATCAACTATGGATGACATCGATGTTGACGATATCGATATAAAACCTCAGCCGGACACAAGACGAGACGATGGAATCATCACATGGAAGCTGCCTCTGAAAAATGGCGAAAAAATAAATATATCGATAGAATATACCATTAAATTCCCGGGAGACTGGCCTGAAAGTAGAATTATTAATCTGGAATAGAAACTATTGTCTATCTAATTCCCTGTAGCAAACAAAGAAAAAGTAAACACTCGTAAAAAACATAAACACACTTATAGGTATAAAAATCAAAGGGGATTTATATGTATATCTC
>JAGHBT010000151.1 GCA_021160845.1 bacterium
CTGTAATATAATCCTTTTCTTGATATTTTTACCAGAACAGTTAATTTCCCCGGCAGATAAATGTTCAAGAGATCCCCGGGAGTAATTCCTGCCCCCCCACTTGCGGGCAGCTTCAATCCAAGAACATTCTCACGTACATTTTCTACCTGACAACCTATAACTGATCTTACCTTTCCCCTTCTATTTTCTATTTTCTCTTCCCTGCTAAACATCTCACTCCACTTTTTCTTCAGCCCGCTCGCCGGATCCTCGGTCAACCAGTTCTTAAAACTCTTTTCTTCCCCTGTTAAATTCAAGCTGTCTTTTAATGAATACCATACATTGCGTCCTTGAGACAAATATTTACTACCATTCCCCCCTTTTTTCATCACGAAACGAAGAGTCTCAAAATCAAGATAATAATGAAACAAAGATTCAACCGGCAACTTGCCCTTTTTTTTCGAAAAGGGTCCAACACACCTTTTTATTTCAATACCCTGTGGGAAAAAACCCCGAAAAATCGAAGGAACGATATCCACTTTTTCTTTCAGCTCAAAATCGAAGAATTCGTTTTCGCCCTCCATTCCCACTGAGAGAGGAGGAGCAATTGAAAGCCTGATCTGAGGATGAAACCCTTCACTGACATTAACAGGCAACCCTGTTCTCCCCAGCGCCCTGCGGATAATATCAACAAGTTCCCGGTGTGAAAGAAATCTTGCATTCCCCGTCTTTGAGAAAACACATCTGAAACGAAATGCGGGATTTTTATTACCACCCCCCCAATCTTCGGAGGTAACAACAACGCTTTGTTTACCATCAAACAAACCACCCGTGTGATTCTCAATTACTTCAGAGGGCTCGCTTCCTTCTGACCCTACGGCACTACCAGAATCTTTTACTGTCTTCACAAAATTACGATCTCTTATGCCTGGCATATCATCGCAAACCCCACAATCAGTACATTTCCCTCCTCTGCAATCCTCAGTCAATTTTCCCGCATATCCATTCTTTCTTTCTCTGCGCAGGAATTCTTCATTCACGGTCGATTCAAATCTTTTCCAAGGAAGTGAGTTCTCCAGTGGAATTTCTGAAATGAGCTCTCGAAAATCTATCCCCTCATTTTTCAAAGCTTCTTCCCAAATATCAAAATTAAAATAATCACTCCAGCCCTCAAACCTGCCGCCTTTTTCGACGACTTGAAGAAGAACCGGCCACAGAGAAGAATCCCCTCTGGCAAGTATCCCTTCAAGTACGCTGACGGCGGGATTTCTGAGACGCAGGTTCAGACGACGATCTCTTAGATGACGTGAAAGATACCTTTCCTTCCTCGTAAATTCCTCAATGTCGCACTGCCTTTCCCATTGAAATGGAGTATGCGCTTTTGGAACAAAAGGTGATATCGTCACGTTTAGTCTAAATTTTCCCCTCTTCTTCAACATCAAAATCTCATTAATCAAATCAACAATCCCGTCCAGGTCCTCTTCAGTCTCAGTAGGAAGACCAATCATAAAATAGAGCTTCAGAGTCCGCCAACCACTTTCAATTATCCTTCGTGAACTATCTATAATTTCTTCGTTACTCATCTTGCGGTTTATAATTTTTCTCAGGCGCTCCGTTCCAGCTTCAGGGGCAATTGTAAAACCGGATCTCTTTCCGAGTGAAAGCGCCTCTATAATCTTATCCGTTATGGTTTCAGGCCTCAGACTAGGCAAAGCCAAAGACACATTCCTGCGGCGCAGCTCCGGAGTCAGTTTTCCAATAAGTTCATCGATTTTTGAATAATCTGAAGTAGAAAGTGAAAGAAGAGAGACCTCCTCCCAACCACTGGCATCCAACCCTTCAATTACAGCACGAACTATGCCATCAACACTCCTTTCGCGGCACGGCCGATAAAGCATCCCCGCCTGACAAAATCTGCATCCCCTGCTACACCCCCTCTGAACCTCAACAACCAACCTCTCATGAACAATTTTGGATGAAGGCACAAGCGGTTTCCAGGAAGGCACTACCTCCGGGAGTTTGTATGGAGGCCTGAATTTCTTCTCCGCGGGTATCGAGTAAATTCGTGATCGCGCACTAGAGGAAAAGCCATCCACATATACCCCCTCTATCCTGGATAACTCCTCTTTTTTCTCATCCCTCACCGCCCCGGAATTATTCAATTTCTTCAACACATTAACCGCTTCAGCCAAGGACTCTTCACCATCGCCAAGAAAGATAGCATCTATCGATTTCAGAATTGGAAGAGGATTCATACAGCATGCCCCGCCAGCGATAACAAGAGGATCCTTCTCTGTTCTTTTGGAGGCTTCATATGGTATTCCGACCAAACGCAACATCATAAGAAAATTCGTGTAGTGAAGTTCGTATGTTAGGGAAAATCCGATAAGATCAAATTTATCGGCGGGGGTCCCCGTCTGCAAAGATCTTAACCGCTCCCCGCAATCGATTAACCGTTTTTCCATATCAGGCCAGGGAGCAAAAACAAATTCAACTTCCGTATCCCCGCTGCTAGCGAGCTTCCTGTAAAGGGTATGAATCCCCTGATATGACATTCCTATCTCATAAACATCCGGGAACGCCAGCAGAACATTGAATCCCCCATCTCTGAATCCTGTGGATAAATAATTTAACTCTCTTCCAATATATCTTGAGGGTTTTTCTACGGTAGGAAGAATTCCATCATAATAGGGATCAACAAGATTGCCGCTCATAAATCATCACACCCTCTACGCTTCTCCCCCGACTGTAATAGATGGGATCCTAATTGTAGGCTGTGCATCTGACACTGGCACATACTGCCCGTCTTTACCACACGAACCAATACCGAATCCCA
This sequence comes from bacterium, assembly GCA_021160845.1. Lineage (GTDB taxonomy): Bacteria > Krumholzibacteriota > Krumholzibacteriia > Krumholzibacteriales > WJIX01 > JAGHBT01. The sequence goes on from JAGHBT010000151.1 coordinate 2,816, forward strand.
GATCGTTCCCAACCATATCAATCTGCGTTAATATCCTCGGTCCATTTCCTATAAGGGTCGCACCCCTGACCGGACTGCCGATTTTCCCGTTTTTTATCAAATACCCTTCGTTAACCTTGAAAACAAAATCACCGGTCGATGTGTCAACCTGCCCGCCGCCCATACGCGCAACGTACAATCCATTATCAACACTCGATATAATAGAATCCGGGTCGCTATCAAGTGGAGCAATCATAGTATTGCTCATTCTTACAATGGGTCTGTGTCTGAACGACTCCCTCCTGGCATTCCCCGTAGAGAAAGCTTTAAGTCTTTCTGCCGAATAGCGACTGTGCATATAACCCTTCAAAACTCCTTTATCCACGAGAAGAGTCCTCTCCGCGGGATGTCCCTCATCGTCAAAAATGTATGATCCCCTCCGTCCTTCCAGAGTAGCGTCATCCACAACGCTAACAAGCTCTGAAGCAACTTTTTCCCCCATTCTTCCACTGTATACCGATTGATCCTTGCTTACAGAATCACCTTCCAATCCGTGTCCTATCGCTTCATGTACCATTGTACCCCCCGCCTCACTACCCAAAACAACCTTCATAACTCCTCCTCCTACGCGGGGAGCATGAAGTACCCTTACGGCACTGGCCACAGCCTCACAAGCAAGCCCGTCCAATAACTCAGGAGAAAGAAATTCATATCCCTTTCTCCCTCCGACGCTCCTGTAAGCGGACTGCAGATCCGAACCATCCGAGGCTACCACAGTAATACTAAAAACAATCTGCCGCCGTTCATCACCAACCGCCATCCCCTCACTGTTGAATATTTCGACGAACCGGAGAGTATCCCCATATCTAATACTGACCTGTGCGATTTCTTCAGAGGCATCTCTTGCAACCCTGTCAGCCGCGAAGGCTATCGCGACTTTATCTTCAATGGAAACGCTTTCAGCCGGTATCACTATTTTATCAACATGTCCGTTTGCCATTTTGCCGGGTAAAATAAAATTGCCTTTCCCTCTCCTGACCTCATCTAAAACATCCCGGGTTAACCGCATCATCTCTTCTCTGGATATAACATTCGAATATCCATAGGCAGTATTCCCGGCGTTGACTATTCTGATACCAAATCCCGAGTCTTTTCCCTTTGATATTTTTTCCGCTTTGCTGTCTTCAAGAAGTATGGAGCATACTTGCCGGTTTTCAAAAAAGAGTTCGGCGAACTCAGCGCCGTTTGAAACGGCAAATTCTAACACATCATTAACATCGCCGGAAGAAGCAGCTACATTCATTACACTCATAGCCCCTTCAAGCCAGGCTGCCCGGCAACGACACTCTTATCTATATTCTTATCAGATATATGGCACTGGGCACAGTCAATAGGATAGTCGCCATTAAAACAAGCCACGCAGTAACCATTTGGATCTTTAACACAACTCTTTAACCCCTCAAGAGAAATATAGCTAAGACTTTCCACTCCAAGAAAAGATCTGATCTGCTCAACCGAATGAGATGTAGCGATAAGCTCATCTCTTGTGGGGGTATCTATACCAAAATAACATGAGTGCTTTATCATTGGAGATCCAATCCTCAAATGGATTTCAGCCGCACCCACTTCACGCAACATCGATACCAATTTCTTCATTGTCGATCCGCGGACAATCGAGTCATCAACTACAATTACTTTTTTGCCCTTCAGCACTCCCCTAACCGGATTGTACTTTATACGAACATCCCAATCCCTTGAGTTCTGCTCGGGCTGAATAAATGTTCTCCCTATATAATGATTACGGATCAGTCCAATTTCAAAAGGAATTCCTGATTCATGCGCGTATCCAAGCGCTATCGTATTACTTGAATCGGGAACAGAAATCACTATATCAGCGTCAACGGGCGCCTCTTCACTTAATCTACGTCCAAGCTTCCTTCTAACCTTATCCACATTTTCACCGAAGATCCGGCTATCCGGCCTCGAGAAATATATAAATTCAAAAATACACTTTGCGGTATGATTCACGGGGTTTCCGAACTTTATTGATTCAAGCCCCTTCTCCGTAGCAACGCACATCTCGCCGGGTTCTATTTCTCGCAAATACTTGGCTCCGAGAAGGTCGAGAGCACAACTTTCAGAAGCAAATATATAAGCATCTCCCAGTTTACCCACGCAAAGTGGCCTGAACCCAAGAGGATCCCTTGCAGCTATTATTCTATCCTTAAAAAGAAACAAAACCGAATAAGCGCCCTCTACCCTGTTGAGTGCGTCGGCCACCATTTCATTTAAAGTTTTTTTGTTACTTTTCGCTATAAGGTGCAACACTATTTCACTATCCATAGTGCTTCTAAATATAGACCCGCCTTTTTCCATTTCTCTTCTTAACTCAGTGGCGTTTACAAGATTTCCGTTGTGAGCTATCGCTATCTGCCCTACCTTGCAATTAACCATAAATGGCTGGGCATTGCTCAAACGCGACTCCCCTGCTGTGGAATATCTGTTGTGACCGACAGCTATATCCCCTTTTAGCCCCTGGATTATCTCACTGGAAAAGACCTTTGATACAAGCCCCATGTCTTTGTGTTCATACATCTCTTTTCCATCAGACGTGACTATCCCCGAACTCTCCTGTCCCCTGTGTTGCAGTGAATAAAGCCCCAGATAAGTAAGTTTTGCGGCCTCAGGGTTTCCCAATATTCCAAATATAGCGCATTCTTCTCTCAATCATTACCCCTTTATATTCGAAAACTTCACTGTAGAAATAATTTCAAATTCCTGATAATGAGGATTCAGGAGAAGGCCCTCACGCCTCGAACGGGTTACTGCCATTTTCTGAACTTTCTCGGCGGCATCATCTTTATTACCTGCACGAACGATCAATCTCCAAACCAAACCAGCCCTCATATCTGAAACGGCAACGCCATTCAATTTATCATTTAAACGGTCGGTATAACTTTTGTCTTTATCAGATTCCAAATCACTAACCAGGCAATCGCACATGTAAAGTTCCGCTGATTCAGCTTCGGCGCGAAGAGGAAAATCCTTTTCAGGCTGAAAGTCACCCCTCCTCAAGACCGTCTGTTTCCCATTCTCCCCAAGTAAAACCTCTTCCTCTTCAACAATCAACGAATACTTGTGCTTATTCTGATTGGTAAATGTGCTATCGAGAGACACCACCCTGTCCAAGTCATCTATAATTGCTTCAGTGTTTTCACCTTCGCATGTCATAAACCA
>JAGHBT010000222.1 GCA_021160845.1 bacterium
TAGATATACAGATCCTGAGCCCTTCCCGCCCTGTATCTCTTCCATGTACGGAATTCACGTGATTTTATATTGTAGGCTATCCTTTTTCCATCGGGAGAAAGGGACGCCGGACCACCCTCGGGAAGCTGAAGCGCCTCTTCAAGACCGGGTTTCTCAGGATCTATAATATAGTACCTGCCGACTCTCTTTCCGAAAGGAGTACGGTTGCACCTCACGAGTATCTTACCGTCCGGAGTCCAGTCGAGAATCATATAGTCATATCCCCCTCTGGGTGGCATAGCACCAACATCAGGGTAAAAGGTAAGCCTCTCAGGGACTCCACCCTCATAGGGAATAGTGTAAACCTGTCTTGTACCCGCATATTCCCCCGAAAACGCGATCGTGTTTCCATCGGGGGATATTCTCGGGAAAAGCTCGAGACCTTCGGCAAATGAGGTTACCCTCCTCGCCCTCCCACCTTCAACAGATACCGTCCATATATCCCCTGCGTACACAAAAACAACTTTGTCACCCATTATATGCGGGTAACGAAGCAGCCGTGCTTCTTCACACGCCGTTTTCTCCGGAAGAAGAGAAACAACCAAGACAAAAACGGCCGCCAAAACGAAAATTCTTTGAAACAAGCGCATTCGTCCTCCTTTTTTTAAATTCAGCGGGAATATTACCACAGGAGGGTTCCTGAGTCGAGAAAATTCTGGGAAAAACTTTAACTTATATATTTACTGAGCAAGACTTTTTCTAATTGAAAAAAAGAGAAGAATAAATGTAACAATCGTTACCGAAAGCAAAATTATTCCTATCCCACTACTCCCCAGGAGGAGATTACCTGTTCCAACAAGAGCCGTATTGAGAGCGATTATACCGAGAATTATCTTGATAGCCGTTCGTTTGGCGTTCCCGGAACTCTCTATTTCGGGGAACCGCTCCCGCACTCTTTTCCAACCGGGGCCTCCAGGTCTTACCCTCCTCCAGAATCTCGCGAGGTGCTCTTCATCGACGGGGCGCGTGAGAAATGTGACAGAAACCCATACCGGGATAGAAACAGCAACGGTAAGAGCTGTGGAATAAGGAAATCTCAAAAATGCCTTCCCGGCAAAAACCGGCATAACGGAAAGGAGCTTAAATGTCACAGTACAAAACAAGGCTGCTACCATAGCGGCGATTTCCGACCAGGCGTTTACCCTCCACCAGTACCAGCGCGCGATATAAACCGAGCCTATACCGGCTGTCACCGATATTATAAACTTCCAGGCAAAAGAAATATCCTTTATTGTAAAGGAAACAAGAGCGCCTAAAACAGCCAGAATAACTATTATAACCCTTGCCGCCATAACATATTCCTTTTCACTTTTCGCACGCCATATAAAACGCCTGAGAAAATCATTTACTAGAAGTGAAGACCCCCAGTTCAGCTGAGTATCTACCGTGGACATAAAAGCCGCAAAAAAAGAAGCGATCATGATTCCGAAAATACCTGGGGGAAGCATGGTCTTCATCATCATCGGATAGTAGGTCTCAGGATCATCAATCGCTCCAAAAAAGGCCATTCCGCAAAGCCCCACCACAATCCAGGGCCAGGGCCTGAGACAAATATGCGCAATACTGAACCAGAGGTAGCCCAGGGCTGAATGTCGTTCATCCTTAGCGGCAAATAGCCTCTGCGACAGATAGCCACCTCCATCTATATTATAGGAAGCCCACCATACTACAAGAATTAGAATTAAAAACTCCACAAATGGGTTCGCGACGTTCAATCCGGAAACTTTCGGAATAATCCGAAGCACCTTGCCGGGATCAAATCCACCACCTACGAGTCCTTCCCTTATACCCGCTATACCCCCAACCTTTACATAGGAGATTACCGCGAGATATATCGATCCCCCCATAGCAAAAATAAACTGCAGAAAATCGGTCATAACGACTCCCCACAACCCTGAAAGCACAGTGTAAGTAACGGCTATCAAAAAAAGCAGGAGAACAACAACAACCTCGGCTTTAATTCCGAGCAACATCGCACCCTCATCCCAACCCATCACCGTAACCACGATCTTTGCCATCGCCTTCATTACCCAAGCTATTATCAGCACATTCTGAAGCAAACCGAACCAGATAGCCTTGTATCCTCTAAGCCCTGCAGCCACTTTTCCATCATATCTGAACTCAATTAATTCCGCGTCCGTCGTTATCCCAGCTCTCCTCCATAATTTTGAAAACAGAAAAACCGCCACAATACCGCCTATTCCCCACTGCCACCACATCCAGTTCTCAAATATTCCACCCCTCGCAATCAACCCCGACACAACAAGAGGAGTATCTGCGGCGAATGTAGTCGCGACCATAGATGTGCCAATTATCCACCAGGGTAAAGACCGTCCTGAAACAAAAAATTCCTCAGTGTTCCTGGAAGCCCTTTTGGAGAGAAAAACACCGATACTAAATATGAGAATCAGATATAGTGCGATAAACAATATATCCACAGGCGAAAACGCTCCGAACATACAACTCCCTTTTTGAAACAGAGGGTTTAATAGAGAAACATTCAAAGGAGAAACACCTTACTTAATCCCAGGAAGTAAGGCATTTCCATATTAGGTGAAATGAAAAAAGCAAGGTGTCTCTTTATTAACTTTTATGTCGCCACCAAGGTATGCAGTTACGCCTGGTAAAAAGAAATCAGCAATGTGTCTCTATTTATAACACTAGAACGACAGTTTTAGTCCGACAATAAATCCGTATCCGGTCAAGTCGAGAGTACCTTCGTCATATTTGTCCTTGTCCACCGCGTCCCATGGGCCATAGGCAGGTACGGTAACAGTGCTCCCTTGAATTTCAACTTCCACTTCATCGTCAGAAATAAGGAAAACATCCACTTTGTTTCCGTCGATATCTGTACCTGTCCCCTTAAAGCCCTTTATTTTCGCCCATCTACCCTGCACACCGACCTGGAGGGAAAGCATAGGAGCAATGGAAAACTCGAGTCCTGCGCCACCGTGAAGGCCAAATCCCGTCTTTGTAAGATCGGTGCTCTCCCAACCCGCACCCAACTGATCCATATTTACTGAAAATGTCAGTTTTGAGTAGTACATTCCCGCTCCGGCATATACATAGGGTTTTACAGGCATCAGAGGAATAGAAGGCTTAAAGTAAGCCGTAACCGTCATCGGATACGCCTTCACATCGTGTTGAAAGTTCCCAATAAGATCGGAAGACAATTCCGCGCTGCCGTAGATCATCCCTACACCAAACCCTACCGTCATCATGGGAAGTGGAGAATATATAACCTCCCCCTGAACCTCCGGAACCCAGCTTAAATTTTCAAGTTCAATACCAAAAGGAACAAGATCTTTATTAACAGTTTCTATAAAATCATTATAATCTCCATAAGCGATATGGCTAAGCCCAACATTTAGCCTGACTCCGGTATCCGAAACTGCAGGCGCACTGATTACCATACTGATAAAAACCATTATTCCCACGAACCTATACCAATTCTTCATGCTACCTCCTTCTTGTTTACTATAAAACTATCTTAGCGTTTTCTTTTTCAACCCCTATCTTCGCTTAGAAACAAACCTCCTATTTATCTTTATTGACATCTCTTAACTTGCCGATATTTTCCTCTGAACCTACTACAAGCAGTGTATCGGTTGGTTTAATTATATACTCCGATGACGGCACAAAAAAGGATTTCCCGGGCAACTCTCTTTTAATACCAATTACATTTATATTAAATTTTGTTCGCAGTTCAAGCTTCGCAAGACTCTTGCCAATAAATGGCTCGTCCGGCGCAATCTGCGCGGCCATATAGTCATCAGCCATCGGGAAATATTCAAGCATGTTTGGATGCGAGAGATTTCTCGCCACTTTAATGGCAATATCGTGTTCGGGATATACCACATCGCTGGCGCCAAGCCTCTTTAGAATCTTCCCATGATCTTCATCCGCCGCCTTCACAACTATTCTTTTTACCCCCATTTCATTAAGATAGAGAGTCACAAGAGTCGCCGCACTGGGATTGCCCCCCATACACACAACAACAGCGTCCATCTCTTCAAGGCCAAAGGTCTCTATAATCTCCTTCTGAGTAGCATCTCCGGTAATGGCCTGCGAGCAGCATGAACGCACCTTTTGCACCTTTTCTTCATTCAGGTCGATAGCAATAACATCATGCCCCTCTTCAAAGAGGGCTTTTGTTATATTATACCCAAATTTCCCAAGACCTATTATAGCAAATTTCTCCGCCATCGTTATCCCTTTCTTAATTCGTGGCTATTAATTTTACCCGATCATAACCCTTTCTTCGGCATATTTGTATGATGATTTCTTCTTTCTGGTAACCACATAAGCAATAGTCAGCAACCCTACACGCCCGAGAAACATCAAAATAATAATAACGAACTTGCCGGATATTGAAAGTGATGATGTTACACCCATAGAGAGACCTACGGTAGCAAAAGCTGAAACGGCTTCAAACAAATATGTTAAAAAATACTCCCTTATGCTTTCATCCGGCCCTCCTTGAGTTACAAGGAGTATCAACAAACCTGCCGCTACGGTAAGAACCGCGAGAATAAAGATAGCAAGCACTCTCGAAACAGTCTCCTCGGGGAGGGTGCGTTTCCAGTATGAAACAGAGTCCATTCCCTTAATTTTACTTTTCATTATCGCGAAAAAAACCGCCAGCGATGTTGTCTTGATACCGCCGCCACAAGAACCCGGGCTCGCTCCGATAAACATAAGCATTAATATTATAAAGAGAGTTGCTGCTCCGAGCGAAGGAACATTAAGTGTATTGAACCCGGCCGTCCTTGTCGTTACCGATTGAAAGAACGACGCAAGTATCTTTCCGCTTACTGAAAGCTCCGCGAGGCCGGTGTTTCTTTCAAGTAAATATATCAATAGAGCGCCGGAGAAAACCAGAAAAGCTGTTGTAGCCAATACCATCCTCGTATGGAGAGAAAATATAAATCTCTTTCCCGATTTTCTGCATTTGAACCTTGTGATAAATTCGTAAATAACCGGAAATCCAAGTCCCCCAATCACGATAAGCAACATTACTACAATATTCAGAAGCCAGTTGCTATTATATACCATAAAACTGGTAGTAAAAAGGGAAAAACCAGCATTACAGAAGGCTGATACGGAATGAAATAAACCTGCGAAGAGAGCCGCGCCTACTCCCATCTCCCCATTCCAGTGAATATACAGCAAAATCGCGCCTATAGCCTCGGCAATAAAAGTAAAGAGGATTATCGATTTTATAAGCTCTCCAACCTCCCTGATCGGCGCTGCCGTAAATGCCTCGTTTATCGCCCATCTGCCTTTGATTCCAAGCCTCCGGCCGAGAAACAAAAACAAAAAAACCGAGAAGGTCATAACACCCAACCCACCAAGTTGAATTAAAACAAGAATAACCAATTTCCCAAAAATCGTAAATTGTGCTCCGGTATCAACAACAATCAAGCCCGTTACACAGATCGCCGATGTAGCCGTGAATAGAGCATCAACAAAAGGTAACCGCCCGGAGACAGATGCCTGCGGAAGTGAAAGTAGAATCATACCAAGCAGGGCCGCCGATAAATAACTTAATATTATAAGATAAGCGGGGTGAACTCGCTGCAGTAATCTCCTCTTATCCTTTTTACTGTTTTTGTAAAACATCCGCACCCGTTTCTTATACTACGGTTTTTGCTCTATCATCTTCAAAAGACTATACGCGTATATTAAAAGCAAGTACAACAAAAATAGTCAAGATGATAGTTCATCTGACTCTTATCACATACCCTTCAATCTGTATTTCATCTCGTATCATTAGACCTGCTTCTTATCGCTTCTTATTCAATCCGTATTTTGTCTCGTATTCTTAGACCTGCTTCTTATAGCTTTCTTCTTCAATCTGCATTTTGTCTCGTATCCTTGGATTTTTCTCTGATCACATATCCTTTGATTTGTCTCCGTTTTATTGTGAAATTAGCCTTAAAAAAACATAATTATTTCGATTTTTTTTATTTTTTTCCTTGACAGGGTTTTTAACAACATTTCACTAATTTTAGCATTAGCAATCAAATACAGCTTATAATAGCTCATATATTGCCACACTGCCGGTTTCTCTGCGGGCCCAACCCTGCAAAGCCGTTTTTGTCTTAAACTCCCGGGATATCGCTGTACGAGCGATTTTTTTCCTCTAAAAAAGGTGTGTTATAATAAATAAAAGGATTGGAACGGACAAAGTTAGTTTCACGGCTCTATCGTTAAAGCAAGAATGTCGTGAAAAACATATTAACACCGGGGAGGATAGTGATGGATGCGTACGCCTTGAATAATTATTCTGAAAATCTATCTGGTCACGTGGGTTATGAACATGTCAAAATGGGAACACCCTGTGAAAGTTGTCATCATTCTAAACATGCAGCTTATTTTATTATCCGTGAGTTTGGAGAAGGCTATAGATTCTCAGGCTTCCATAAAAAGGATATTAGCAAGCTAAAACCGCTCCATAACAAAGGTGAAACTTATTTTATTGCCCGTGAGTCCGGGGAAGATTACAAGACTCCCAAGCTATTTGACAGAGCAAATTCAACCAGCAAACTCTCGAAGCTCACGGGCAGTGTTCTTTCCGCCAGTTCTGCAAGTCAAGATTCGGAGATCTCAAACGGCCGTCTCTCAGTGCAATCATCCAATACCCTTTCCACGGTTTCTGTAGCCCATCTTTCAGAATTATCAAACAGGGTTCTTCCCACGGTTTCTGCCATCCATCTCTCATCTCTTTCCGACAATGCTCTTGTAGCAAGGCTTGAATCCTTAAGGGGAAAAGAACGAAAGATACAGCTTAATATCCTTCTCTATATCATAGAAGTAGAAAAACGAAAGTTATACCTCCTGAGGGGGTATAACTCCCTCTTTGAATTCTGCACAAGGCATCTTGGATATTCCAGGGCCGGCGCCTACAGAAGGATACAAGCCTCAAGATGTATCGGGAGATTTCCCAAAGTAGCAGGTTTGCTTCTGAGAGGAGAGCTTAATCTCTCCGTTGTTTCTTTAATCTCAGGTATTCTTACAAAAGAAAATATTAATA
>JAGHBT010000064.1 GCA_021160845.1 bacterium
AAGAAGGCCCGTACCTCCGAAGTAGAAAGGCAACCCGCCTCTTCTCATAAGGATGTCAGGAAGTACCGCGATAAACGCGAGAAAGATCGCCCCTGGTAAAGTTACGCGCGTTAATATTCTGTCAATATAGTCGCTTGTTCTCTTTCCAGGTCTTATGCCCGGTATAAATCCTCCGTATTTCTTCATATTTTCAGCCATATCCGTCGGATTAAGAATTATCGCTGTATAAAAATAAGTGAAAAACACAATAATTATCGCGTAGAGCGAAATATAGAGCCAGGAGCCGGGTGCAAGTATAGATTGAATCCCGGCTATAATCCCACTCCCTTTGAAGAACATAGCTATTGTACTCGGGAACATCATGATGGATTGGGCAAAAATAATTGGAATTACTCCAGCCGTGTTAACCCTGAGCGGAATGTACTGTGACCTTCCACCATACACCTTGTTGCCTACGATTCGCTTTGCATACTCAACCGGTATTCTTCTCTGTCCCTGAGTAATAAGAATCACCGATGCAACAACAGCAACCATTATAACCGCAAAGAATACCATCCTGAAAGGAGTTATCTGCCCCAGCTTTATAGCCCTCCAGGTGTTCAGGAAATTGCCGGGATAACGGGCAAGAATACCTACCATAATAATCAGGGATATTCCATTTCCAATGCCTCTCTCGGAAATTTGTTCTCCGAGCCACATAATAAAGATAGTTCCCGCTGTCATTGTAATAACAGTAATAATGCGAAAAGCGAGCGGAGACATCGTAACAACAGACCCTCCTCCGGGGTTCATGCTCAACAGGAAGAATGAGATACCTATTGATTGAACAACAGCGAGAAGGACTGTTCCATAGCGAGTATATTGTGTTATCTTCTTTCTGCCTTCCTCGCCCTCTTTTGCTAACTTCTCAAAATAAGGAATTACAGCTTGCAGAAGCTGAATAATAATTGAAGCGCTAATGTAAGGCATAATACCGAGGGCAAAGATTGTGGCTCTCCGAAGATTACCGCCCGCGAAGAGATCATAGAGTGCAAAAATAGTTCCCTTCTGATTCTGGAAAAATACCTTCAGCGCCAGAGGGTTAATACCTGGAGCCGTTATATGACCTCCAATACGGTAAACTATCAATAACCCCACTGTAAAAAGTATACGTCTTTTAAGTTCCGGAATACTGAATATATCCTGAAATTTCTTAATCATTGAAGACTCTCCCCATCATCCAGTCCGGGAACCTTGTCACCGGAAATCAGCTTTACCGACCCACCTGCATTTTGTATTGCCTTGGCGGCAGACTTGCTTATTTTATCCACTTCCACCTCAAGAACAGTCTCAATGGTTCCATTCCCAAGAATTTTCACAGGTAAAGCTTCCTTATGTATCAAACCGGCTTCCACCAAAACCTTAGCATTTATCTTTGATCCATTCTCAAAACGGCTCAATCCATCCAGATTTACAATCTGATAATAGGTTTTAAACCTATTATAAAAACCTCTCTTCGGAATACGCCTCTGAAGTGGCATTTGCCCACCTTCAAACCAGGGAGGCACACCTCCTCCAGATCTGGAGTTCTGCCCCTTGTGACCGTGTGAACTCGTTTTTCCACTACCAGACCCCGGGCCTCGCCCAAGTCTTTTCCCCTTTTTTACTGCTCCTCTCGGGGACCGAAGTTTATTCAATTTCATTTTATCTGCGCTCCTTAATCCCTGAATATTAATCAGCTTCTTTGGAATTTTCTACTTCTTCTTTGCTCAAATTATCTTCTTTGGAACCCTTTTTCCCCTCCACACCTTGAATTATTGTAAGCCCATTAGAAGATTTCTGAATCTCAGGAATATCCTTTTCATCTATTTCTTCCCACTTTACCAAATGAGAAATTTTTCTCAACATCCCTTTTATCTCCGGCGAATCGCTTTTATATACGGTTCTGTAGTTTCTTCTAAACCCCAAAGCCTGCATAGTGCGTTTATGTTTCTTCTCTTGCGATCCTATTTTGCTTTTAATCTGCGTAACTTTAAACTTCTTTGCCATATCGTTCCTCACTATCAAGGATTTCTCAACTGTTAATCAACCGCTGCAATCCACACATTTTACCGATCACTCCGAAGCGGGCTTCTGTTCTTCAACTACATTTTTTTCATCTCTTCCAACATCATCCAGCCCAAAAAGCTGTTTGATTGATAAACCTCTACGCTGGGCGACTTCCTTAGCACTTTCCAGTCTCCCGAGTCCTTCCATTGTAGCCTTAACCATATTGTACGGATTGTTTGAACCTATCGATTTCGTGAGTATGTTTTCAACACCGGCCACTTCGAGTACCGACCTCACTCCTCCACCCGCTATAACACCCGTACCAGGAGAAGCGGGTTTTAACAATACCTTGGAAGCGCCGAAGCAACCTGTAACTTTGTACGGAATAGTTCCATTTATCAAAGGAAGTTTTATCATATCCTTCCTGGCGTTTTCGTTCGCCTTCCGTATCGTGTCACTGATCTCATTTGCTTTCCCAAAACCAACGCCAACCTTGCCCATACCGTCACCAACCGCGACAAGAGCATTAAAACTAAAATTCCTACCGCCCTTTACAACTTTGGAAACACGGTTTATATGAATAGTCTGTTCCATATATTCCTGCCCGACGGTATCCCTTTTATTATTTCTGCCTTTTTGACTTCTTCTTTTATCCAACTAATACACCCCCATGGGTGAACACCCTTTTACAGAGTTAGTTATTTTAAATTTTTAACCCATTTTTTCTAATTTCATCTGCTAAGACGGCAATCCTTCCATGATAAAGAAAGCCCCCTCTATCAAATGCGACTTTTTTTATGCCCTTCTGTAACACTTTCTCAGCGATTGATTTACCAACCGCCTTCGAACGGC
>JAGHBT010000171.1 GCA_021160845.1 bacterium
GTTCTTTTCTCTCCGGTATAGAACAAGAGAGGGTGATCAATCTTATTGTCACCGCCTGAAGAGATATAGTTATATTTTGCATTGATATTTATGTAAAAACCATTTTCAGTGAGTCTGTATAATAATCCGAGGCTTCCGTATACCCCCGGTTGATAATCGGTTAAGCGTTGCTCAAGTATTCCGATGGGCCGAATAAGTGTAATAGAGTAAAGCCCTATTCCGGAATCTGCTGTCGCAGTTATCCTGTTGGTAAGTCTGTAACATGCGAAGATGGCGGCGGTTAACGAATATATCTGAAGTTCCAGAGGTTCACCTGTACTAACATATTCAGTATCTTTATCCGGCAGTTTCGATTCTCCAAAATTATGTGAAGACAAGGAGATGTCCAGCCCATACGAAGTCCCAAGTCCCTCAACGAAATGAAATTCCAATTCGCTTCCTTTGCCAAAGGCATCATTGAGTTTATTTGAACTGAGAAGGCTTCCAATTCTAAACCCGATTATCTCTTTTCCGTCGATACCTTCAGCGGCATGAACATCATTGAAAAGAGGAAACAGCATAAACAAAAGAATTATTTGTTTCCAAGCATTCATATATGGAAGAATATCATACAGGGGATGGTTTATGAAGAGGTATTTTATTTTTTACGTAAGTAGTTCAGATTGGTCCTTTAAGCTTATTAAAGAGGGTATTTTTATCGCACCGTCGGGATTGTATTTATTTAATCAAAACTAATTTGGTTGAAGCGATTACTTTAGAATCATTTCTTAAAACGGCCGTGTAGACTCCGGTAGAGAGGGCATTACCCTTTCCGTCATGGCCATTCCAACGGATTTGAGCTTTCCCCGTTGAATTGGTTCTTATAGGAATACTTCTTAGTTTTCGTCCGGCAACCGAATATATTGTTACAGTTGAATTTCTGTCTGGTTCTCCGGAGATGATAATGGTAGTAGACGGATTAAATGGGTTTGGGTAATTGTTAATTGAAGTTGAATATATGGGTTGTCCTTGATTGTGATCCAAGTTTCTGCTGCCTTCAATTCTGGGATGGACCCCTTTTGGAGCCGGTTCGTTTGTACTCGGGTCTGGGATGGTTGGTATTGGACGACCGAGCTCTTTTATCCCGTCGACATTGATATGGCCGAAAGCGCTCGAAGAATTATCAACAATTTTGAGATAGACATTTTTCGCGCGCCATGGATCGAGATCCCATAGTCTTTCGTCCATCGTCTCACTGTTTTTCCCCGTTTCTTTGTAGATGATGGTGTCATTTTCAGCGTCGCACAGCGCGACGTAACAAGAATCCGGGTAATTTCCACCACCCACAAGCAGCCTGAGAGATCTTCCTTTTACAAAGAAGTTGTCTGATTTTATGGCGCCTTTCGGGGAGTCTCCCTGTATTGAGCCTGGGAAATCGCCGTAAACAGGACCGTTGAAATTTTCATATGTTCCTATCCACCAATTACCTTCAAAACCAACCTTTGTTGTATCATCTCCTCGATACTTGTATGAATTGCCATAGACAGGTTGCTTTTCAAATGCGGTTCCCCAGAGAGTGGTCCATTTTGAGTTGAGAATTATGTCTTCACCTATCTCAGGGTAGCTTCCGTTCCAACTCAGGGTGTCGAATCTGATTGTGTAGAGTTTATCGCCCGCTGGAGTTGTATACCCGCTGTGTCTGGAGAATATATATTTGTCCGTATTTGTTTGAGTTAGTTCACAGGCATGCCCGCTGTCGATTATTAAACGAGTAGTGATGTCCCAACCGTTTGTCAGAGAATCAGAGGATATGCATGAAATTCCTCCTATATTTTCTTCGGTGAAAAAAAGATAATATTTATCTTCATGTTTAATAAGGTTTGAACTTTCAATCATGTGCCAGTTATCGTGTGAATAAAGCGGACCGGTGTCTTCCCATTGAAAGTAGTTGTTGCTACTGGCAATCGCGATAGCTCCATTATCCTGGGTTGTTTCTACCGACTGAAGAAGATAGGATGTTCCGTTGTCGGTGAAGAAAAAGGGGTCGCGATAGTTTGCCCATTCATTTTCCTCCCAAGTTACCCAGCTTGTATCGCCTTGAAGTGGTTCGAATACTTCTGCGGGAAATTTCTGCCAGATGAATAGATCATTAGAGTACGCGAGATATGTTCTTTGAGTATAGTCTCGGGTTACTCCAGTATAATACATTATGTATAGAGTGGGGAATTCATCGTAGCGAACGACATGCGGAGCCCAGACATAGTAGCTGTCCCAGGTGGCCAGTTCAGTGTCAATTACAGGTTTTTGAATTGTCCAGTGTATTAGATCTGTAGAGGTGGCGTGCCCAAAACTTTTCGCGTTTCCTCTAATGTAAAACAGGTGGAACAATCCATTCCCGTCTTTGATGAGCGAATGATCCTTAACAAGGTACCCAGGGTCTTCGAAAACCGGGCCCTCGAAATCGATTTCCATGAGTCTTGGGTTGGATGTTGTCGGAAGAGCCAATTCTTCAGCTGAGCCGGATCCGGAAAACAGAATAGTTGAAAGGGCCAAGACGATGATTATAATTATACAAATGTTCTTGGAAAGATACACCGTTGTTTTGCTCTTTATCTTGTTCAAAGTAGCCCTTATTGTTGGAAATGCCGACATGTTATTACCTGATAAGAATCATTTTTCTACTGTATATAGTTTTACCTATTGTCAATTTGCAGTAGTATACACCTGATGGAATCTTCCCCTTTTCAGACATGGAGGGGTTCCATGTAAACATGTAGTCTCCGGCAGTTTTGTTACCTAGTTCGTTTCTGCTGATCATTTTGCCTGAAACATCGAAAAATGATATAGTTACTTCTTGAGGTTCTCTTGTTTCCCCAATAGTGTATGGCACAGTAGTGGAAGGATTAAACGGGTTGGGGTAGTTTTGCCCAAGAGAACTGCTCGCATTCGGCATCAGTCCGCTTGCCTTAATCGGGCCGTACTTAACCCCGTTTATTTCATCCGCTTCAACAATGTAATAGTAATAATCAGAATATCTATCTTCGCAGACATCGAGAAAACCGTATTCCGGCTTACCGTAAATTGGATTTAGATTGCGTTTTTCCATTTTTGAATATGTTGATTTTTCCCCTCTGTAGATATTAAAGCCGATTCCGGCACAATCGTTACCGGTTGACCATGAGAGAATTATTTCACTATCTCTTCTTTCACAGGTCGCGGATGAAATTGTTACAGCCGTCTTAACATAGAGAGTAATGTCAATCTGCAGGGAGTCTCCTTCTGTAAAGTTTATGTTGGTGATGGTAGTATCATTATACCCTTCAGCTGATGCTTGTAATGAATATACGGAAGGGGGAAGGTGCGTAAAGAAATAGAGTGAGTCGGTAAATTCATTAAAGGTTCCGATTATATTATCCTCGTAATTCCGTAAGGTAATAGTCGTTCCGTCAGGAGTTTCGTCACTCCCTTTGGATAATACGGATCCGAATATTTTGCCGGAAGGGCGTTCCAAGGAATAGACAAATGTGGAATCATTAAAATGGAAATAATGATACCCGCTGTCAGGCAAGGCGGCTACTATATTGGATGTACTCTGAGCTAGTTTTGCTATTCCCCAACCGTATACAAAACTCCATCCCCAGTGTTCGGGATAGTAATCGTGGTTCATTGTAAATTTAAAATCTATTGTGTCGGGAGGGGCTCCGGGTTCATCTATGAATTTAAGTTTGACCCATTCATGATTTCCAAGAGGAGTCATATCATTGTCTGTATCTTCCGGATCACATGTTATCCCGCTGAAATTACCAACAAGTTGAATAGAAGATATAGGATTTCCATATAACAAACCAAACGCAAGACATACAAATATGCTTGCGAGTAAAAGTTGCTTAGATATTTTGAGCATCACTTCTACTTTCCTTTTGTTGCCTATCACAGGTGTCCTAAACGCAAAGGAATTACCATAAGTAGATTATACATGAAATAGCGGTTTATGTCAACATTCCAAAGTGATTTTTTGAGGGATGGGAAGGAATATCATAACTCTGCAAAATTGTTAAAGGGAAAAGTAATTTTTGTAACGATAAATACCACTATTTCATGTATTCAGGATTGCTAAGATAATGCCGCATGTTCTTCAAGATATTTTTCAATTCTATCAGCTCCTTCAGCTAGATTTTCCATGGAATTAGCGTATGAAAGGCGAAGATATCCTTCTCCCTGGTCTCCAA
>JAGHBT010000281.1 GCA_021160845.1 bacterium
ACTCTATATCTCCTATCTACGTTGCATTCCTGAAAAATTGGATAGAGCGTTCATATGCTTCTAATCCCCTATCGTATTGTATATTGGCAATGGCAATTCCTGCCAGAGCTATTACTTCCGTCCCCATAAAAAGAGTTCCCCTGCCATAACGTCCCGTTTTCATCTGTCCCCACCCCGGAAAAAGAGCTGAGTAAACAATCCCCTCTGCCGGAGCGCTATAACCCGCCGAGCTAAAAAACAATATTAATAAAACCATAACAGTTATAAGACGCATCTTTAACCTTCCTGTTTCCAAAGTTAATCCTCTTTCAAATATCCTACGAAAGCATATCATTCATTGTTACATAAAAACAAGGGCTTTCCCTCCAGACATAATTTCGCTATATCTTTCAACATAACCTTGAAAGTTTTCATAGAAACTATTACTTTTCTTTCAGTTACTTCCGAATTGTTTCTTTAGCTTTGAGGGAAGATTGATAAAGGTTAAGAAATTATCTAAACTCTACGGATATACAACCGCTGTTAGTGATTTGACCTTCACTGTTGAAAAGGGTGAAATCCTGGGTTTTCTCGGCCCTAACGGAGCTGGAAAAACAACTACGATGAGGATGCTGACCTGTTTTCTACCGCCAACATCCGGTACAGCCGAAATATTTGGTTTTGATATCCTTCAAGATTCTATGGAAATACGACGGTTAATCGGCTATTTACCTGAAAAAGCCCCCTCATATCATGATCTTGCTGTCCGCGATTATCTCGAATTCTCCGCGAACATGAAGGGGGTACGCAAGGATAAAATAAAAGGAGCCATTGATTATGTGGTGGAAAAATGCGGACTCTCGGGTGAATTCAAACAGACAATCGGTAACCTTTCAAAGGGGTATCAGCAAAGAGTAGGTATCGCACAGGCAATAATCAATGACCCAGAATTTCTCATTCTTGATGAACCTACAATAGGTCTTGATCCAAAACAAGTTGTTGGTATAAGAAAATTAATAAAATCGATCGGCTCCGAAAGAACAGTGCTCTTAAGCAGCCACATCCTCCCGGAGGTAAGCCAAATATGCGACAGAATAATCATTATAAGCAAAGGAAGACTAATAGCCGTTGATTCACCCGAAAATCTCAGACAGAAGCTTAAAAGATCCACATTTACAATAATTAAACTTAGGAAACCGGACGGATCCGTGAGTATAACTGATCTTCTCTACAGAATAGAGGGGGTGTCGGACGTCAGGGAAACTACGAATTCAGATAGTACAATAAAATTAACTGTTAAGTCCAAACCTGAAATGGATATCCGAGAAGAAATCTCGTCTAAAATTATCAAAAATGGATTTGGGCTCCTCGAAATATACAACGAGGAATTGACTCTAGAAGATATATTCGTGCAGCTTGTTACGATGGAAGATTAAATGCAAAAAATCATTGCAATCTATAAACATGAAATGAAATATTACTTTCAATCAATTGCCGCCTATGTTTCGATTTCAGTTTTCCTAACGATATCGGGATATTTCTTTTCCAGCATTTTCAAATATTATAATTTCCTTTCTCTAGAAGTCAGAAGAACATCAAGTGTAACCTCACAACTAAATCTTATCGACGGAATTATGAGGCCTCTTTTTGGAAACATAAGCATTCTGATTCTTTTTACCTTGCCGATACTGACCATGAGACTCTTCTCCGAAGAGAAGAAACAAGGGACTTTTGAACTACTCATGACCTACCCGGTAAATGAAAGTACTATAATCGCGGGAAAATTTCTCTCCGCCCTGACAATTTTTACTATTATGCTGGCTGGAACACTTCTCTACCCCATTTTACTTATAATCTATACCGACCCTGAACTAATGCCGATTGCCTCTGGATACCTTGGACTATTTCTAATGGGAGCTTCTTTTATATCAATGGGATTATTCTTTTCATCACTATCTGAAAATCAGCTTGTATCGGGTATTTTAACCTTGGGAACCGCACTGTTGTTTCTTTTAATAGGCTGGCTCGCTCCCATTCTGGATCCAGCTTTATTTAATTCCGTATCGCAGCTTTCGCTCCTATTCCATTTTGAACCTTTCGCTAAGGGTATAATCGATTCCAAGGACATATCCTATTACATATTTCTTACTTCACTCTTTCTGTTCATGAGCAAAAAATCACTAGATTCAACAAGGCACAAAACATGAGAAAATATTTAAGAACACTACAAATTCTCTCTGTTATACTGATCATTGCAAGCATAACGATATACACCGTATTCGCCAGGAATGACATTATTATTTTGATAGCTTTTTTCGCGGGCGTAATCATTCTTTTTTCCTGTTTGATTTTTTCTTACCTGCAAACGGAAAAAGAGGGGCAAAGACGCGCCAGTCGCTCAAAAATATCTATTACTCTTTCCGTAATATTATTTGCTTTGAGTCTCGTTTTATTTCAAACAATCTCGGTTCGTCATAATATCAAATATGATACAACAGGAAACAAAAGATTCTCTCTATCCCCACAAACAAAAAAAATATTGGGAGATTTGAATGAAAATATCAAAATTACATCCTTCCTCAAGGACACCAGCAAAGAGAAACCTGCCGATGAGGATCTTTTCAAAGAATACATCTATTTGAATAATAAAATTGAATACGAATTCATTAATCCAGACAGGGATCCAA
>JAGHBT010000082.1 GCA_021160845.1 bacterium
CGGGGGCTGGTTAGTCCAAGAATAGTGTTCAGTCTAAACTCGAATAGAGGGAGAGACTCGTTATTGACGCTCAAGAAGCGGGACGGAATCAGCTCGGGCTCTGATAATGGGAAATGCCTTAGAGTAGCTGCAATGCGATTTGTTCTGGAGAATATGGAGGGGCACAAAAACAGCAAAACCGGAAAGATTGAGTGGGCGATACTCTTTGCGAACTCTGAGAGAGAGATTAACCGCAACATGAAAAGGGCGCTTAAAACTTACGAAGGAACTACTGACAAGAACGGAAGAAAAAATTGGGTGGCATTTCCTATAAGAACAAGCAGGATTAATTTGGAAACCGATCTGGCAACGGTTTGGAAGGAAAACAAGAAAGAGAAATCCGTAGTAATGAAAATCCCTTTCGACCTTGTTGACATTAGTATAAAATGGATCAAGATAGATGGGCTAAAAACCTCGAACTATACCAAGGTGGGTTCTGATATTCTTGTGCCCATAGGAAGCGCGTCAGGAAGTAAAGAGGATTCCATCAGAATTGAAGGTGAATTCACGAATGGAATGTTGTTTCTCGGAGAAACAAAAGGTGTCGTTGAAGGAGAAGAGCAACCCGAAACGACCCCTGATGATTGCAGGTTGCCCCAGAGTTTTATGAAGCTCTATCCAAATCCTTTCGTAGATAAGGTTAATATTATTTTGAGTATTCCGGGATCTGAAAACATCAAGGTTTCTAATTCCAGCGAAATGCTAATAGGGAGCGGAATAGTGCGTATATATGACGTGAAAGGAATGCTCGTTCAAAAGATTATTGACAGAAAAGTTTTCTACCCCGGTGAGTATTCGGTATCTTGGGATGGAACGGACAAAAGAGGGGAACCGGTGGCGCCAGGGGTATACTACTGTAACCTTCAGATAGACAGCAAAACACTAACCAAGCGAATAGTTCTCATAAGGTAATTATGGGTATTGACAGATCTTCAGATTCGGCCGATGAGCATGCCTTGCTGGTCGGCGTGAAACTTCCCGGATCGAGTTTAGAGATAGAAAACACCAATTTGGAGGAACTGAAAGCCCTCGTTAAAACAGCAGGCGCTGATGTCGTCGGAACTGTTGTTCAGCAAAGAACGCGAGTGAGTGGAGCCACCTACGTAGGCAAGGGCAAATTAGAGGAAATAAACAGGAGAGTGAACGAAGAGGGAATAAATCTTGTTATTTTTGATGATGCTCTTACGCCGGGTCAGGCGGGAAAAATTGAAAGCCTTCTGAAAGTAAACGTTATTGACAGGACAGAGCTAATCCTTGATATTTTTTCAAAACGCGCCAGGAGCAGGCAGGCCAGGATTCAGGTTGAGATTGCACAGCTGACATATGCGCTTCCCAGGCTTAAAAAGCTGTGGGACCATTTGTCCAGACAGGCGGGGGGGATAGGAACAAGGGGGCCTGGCGATAAACAGCTGGAAGTTGACAGAAGAAGGCTTAGAGAGAAAATAACGCATTTAAAAAAGGCTCTTGACAAGATAAACAAGGGCACCCTGGAGAGGCGAAAAAGGCGAAAAGAGTTTTTTAATGTAACGATTGTTGGGTATACAAATGCGGGGAAATCGACCTTACTGAACAGGCTTACCGGAAGCGATGTCTATGAAAGTAATAAACTCTTTTCCACCCTTGATTCAACAACGCGCAGAGTTGAGGACATAAAGAACTATCCGGTTTTGTTTACAGACACAATCGGCTTTATCAGGAAACTTCCCCCGTATCTTGTGGCAAGCTTTAAAAGTACCCTTCTTGATGTAGAAGAGGCGGATTTGCTTCTGCATGTTGTCGATGTTGCGAAACGTTCCTTTAAGGAGGAAATTGATATTGTAAATAATGTTTTATCCGACATATTCAAGCGGGTCTCTAAAAGTGGAGGAAGAGCCAGAGAGGTTCCTACCAGGCTTGTTTTTAACAAGACAGATTGTCTCGAAGAGAAGGGATTGGTCCGGAGGCTTAAAGCGGAATATCCGGAAGCCATTTTAACGAGCGCCGTAACCGGAAGGGGCGTTAAAGACATCCTGAAAGAAATCGATATTTATTCTAAAAGGGACAGCGTCAACATAGAAGTGACAATCCCTCTGTCAGATGGAAAAACAATCGCTTTTCTCGAGAATATTGCAAAGGTATCGAAAAGAGATATTTCAGAGGAATCAGTCAGGATAATTGCTGTAATCAAGAGAAGCCATTTGCCTATCCTTGAAAAAAAAAGCAGGGTTCGTTTATTAGGGGTTGTTAAAAAGGGCTGAGCTGCACCCTTTATTCTTTAAAACGAAGCTTGCCGTTTTTCACAATAACATCTGGGAATTTTTTAGCGAGAGATTCTCGCTGTTCGACAGCGCCGGGAAGAGAAACTTTGTTCTCGTAGCTTTTGTCGAGTTGGAAAACGATAAACCCGGCCATAAGAATGAAAGCGAAAGGAACAATAAGAGGAATAAAACGGCGCCATTTTCTGTGTGATACAAGCCTTGAACAATATATTGCCCCCGACGAGATAAGCACTACAAAACCGATAGAAACCAGATAAAGATGACGGATGTTCAACCAGTCGCTGGGAAATTGAAAGAAAGTGAATGGAAGAACCATGATATAGGTCCAGACGATAAAGAAGCGAATTGTGCGGTTTCCGAAAATGAAACCGAAGAAAGAATAGGAAAACACAGTTAGGATAATCAAAATACGTATTTCCGTGGCAAGGTGATATATTAATACTACAGCACTTCCCGAAGCGGAAACAAGGTGAGAGGTGTGGATGGGGAATATCATACGTACCAAGTAATTGACGAAGTTTTTCGCGGCGTAATAGAAAAACCTGAAAACCCCGGGGTTTTCAGAGTACAAGTGAGGAGTGTAGTGGAAAAAGAGAGTTTTGGTAATTATTGCCGCCACGGCTATGACCAACAGGATGATAAAACCTGAATTCAGAAATGGTTTTTTAACCCGTTCTTTGCCGTGGAAGAAAAAATTAAATGCCAGGAAGCACCCAAGTATGGAAAAGCTTGTACTCTTTGTGAACATTGAGGCGACAAAGAAAACCAGAGAGAGAAAGAACCAAAAGGACAGAGCTTTTCCACCATGTTCCAGTTCGTTTTTAAAATAAAACAACATCGTAAGAATGGTAAGAGTGGTAATCATAAGATCTTCAAATCCAGATGCTATCATAACAGCTTTCCCATAGTTGCCGACCGTGAAGACGAATAGCAGGCCGGAAAGCAGAGCTACCTTCCTGTCCCGAAGCAGCGTGTTGACCAGCATATAAACAAGGAAGGAATTCAGGCTGTGAAGAATAATATTAAACAAAAAATAGCCCTTTGGGTTGAAATGGAATAAGTTAAACAGAAGATAATGAACGAAATAAATAAGGGGTTGAAATTTGAAGGGGTACTCACTGTTAAAAGCAAACGAGGGATTGTCTCTCATTTCCAGACTGTTTTGGAGTGTGATAAAATCGAAATCATGCCAGAACCCGTTGTTAAGAATCAGGTTGAAAAAGAGCAGACTGAGCAACAAAAAAGCAAGAAAAAACAGAATGTCACGTTTCACGATATGTTAAAACACCTTTCGCGTTTAATTTTCTTTAATCTTCCGTGTACCCCTATCTATTATAACATTATTAAACCCCGAATTTGTAGAAAAATCAAGAGTACAGGCTTTTATCTTTCAGGGATTCCCTGCTGGAGAGATTCCCTGATGGCACATTGAGGATTATTCTTGTAGAAACAGATTGGCAAAGACCTTCGAATCATCAACCATATTCTTGATGAATTGGTATTCATTTGGTTGATGGCACACGTCAGCGATGCTCGACCAGACAACCGCGTTGTATCCCTGACGGCGGAAGAAAGCCGCGACGGTTCCGCCACCTATACCAATAATTTCGGGAGTAATGCTCCTTACTTCTTTAATCGCTTTTGAGAGGGCAATTACCACGGGGGCATCCTGTGGGGTGGCCGGAGCCGCTTCGTCGCTCTGAACAATACTTGTTGATATTTCCACATCGAACTCATCTTCAATTTCTCCCGCGACTTTGTCAATGGTATTTCTGATGTCGTCAAATTTGATTCCCGGCAGGATGCGCATATCAAGGTAAAAGATATCTTCTCCGGGTATTGTGTTAATATTTGGAACATTAGGTTCTTTCTTTGTAGGTTCGAAGGTATTGTTTGGCGGATCAAAGAGTTCGTCCGTCTGGTTGTAAATTTCGGCGAGACGGACATCAAGGCGGGCTGTCAAATGAGCGGCGGCACGGTGAGCATTAACCCCTTTATCCGGCTCGGAAGCGTGACAGGATTTACCCGTGGTCTTGATTTTCAGCCAGAGAATGGATTTTTCCGCGACCTCGATTGTTTTTCCATCCGGGTCGCCGGAATCCGGGACAATGATAAAATCATCTTTTCCGAAAATATCGGAATTTTCAAGAAAATACTCTATTCCGTATTTGCTGCTGGTTTCCTCGTCTGAAACAAAGGCCAGCGCTACATCAAAGGGTAAGTGTAGATCAAGCTCGCGTATGGCCTTGAGGGCAAAAAGCGGAGGTACAATTCCCTGATGATCGTCTTCAACGCCTCGTCCGAATATCTTTCCGTCTTTGACTTCAAGCGAAAAGGGGTCGGTGTCCCATTTGGACAGATCCCCTGCGGGGACAACATCCATATGAGCCATTATCCATATTTTCCTGTCGCTTGATTCCCCTTTTATTATAGCGGCTATATTTGGCCGTGAGCCTGAAGACACGCGATCATCCGGAGCGTCATAATGATCAATTGAATCGAATCCGATCTCTTTCCGCATCCAGTCTTCCAGAAACTCCGCCTTCTTTGTTTCTCCGTCCCCATCATTATCCGGGCCGAGCGCCGGAAGGGCCACAAGCTGCCTTTGAAGTTCAATCATATCATCTTCATAGCTGTTGATTTTTTCATATATTTTGTTTAGAGTCTCCGAGTTCATATTCTCTCCCTTGACCGTAGGATTATTAAAATAGGAAGCTTTCATTGATTACTTTTAACACCGGATTGTGGGGTTAGTCAAGGCTTTTCTTCACTGATAGACCGGGAAAACGCCGAGTGTGCGGGGCTGATGTTTCTTATGGAAAGAGAGTTGCCTAATCATTTATGATGCGCGATAGTTCAATGGCAAGAAAAACGCCGTGTGGCGTGGAGTTAAGAAAATGGAGCCGAGGAGTAAGCGCCGGCCCCATTTTCATCCCGTTTACGGTAGAGCCAAGAACTTAAGTTCCCGGCTCAAACCGAAAATATGTAGCGTTGCCCAAAAGCAACGTTACATACGATAAACCGCATTTATCTAAGCAGAATCATCTTCTTCATTTCGGTAAATGAAGGGGTGCTTAGACGGTAGAAGTATACACCGCTTGCTACATCCGCAGCAGCCCACTCGCTTGAGTAAACTCCAGCTTCGAGTGTTCTGTTAACGAGAGTTTTCACCAGTTTGCCCTGTACATTGAAAATTTCAAGTCTGACATGGGTTTCTTTAGGCAGATTGAAATTGATTGTAGTTACAGGGTTAAACGGATTGGGATAATTCTGCGCGAGTTTATAGTTGACCGGCGTTTCTTCTCTTTCGAATAGGATTCGACTGTCGCTATTAAACACATTGCCGCTCTCGCAAGCTTTGGTGACAGCGTTTGCGGCCGAATCGTATGTATAACCGCTGAGAGTAACATTGGTTACTTCGAAACAGAAATCTGAGACGGCGTTTTTCGTTTTGTCAGCCGATAGACTCGCGACACCGTCGGAACCGGTAAGGGCACTCTTGGTGCCGGTGTTGGGTTCGTTGAAGAATCCGTACACGGTGGCGTTAGCTACCGGATCGCCGTTCTGGTCAACTACAGTTACGGAGGCGTTTCCAGTGGTGTTTGTTCCTCGAGAACTCCTCCCCACTGTTATCGCGCTTATGTGAACAGCACTAGTTGAACCGTCATTTACATCGATGTAATCGGTTTTTGTCTCAGTGTCGTTTCCGTAGGCGTTTGTGGCAGTAAGTTCAACCGTGTATGTTCCAATCGCGGTATAGGAGTGAGACGGATTCTGTTCTGTCGATGTTCCTCCGTCTCCGAAGTTCCAGCTCCACGATGTGGGTGATCCCGCAGACAAATCGGTGAAACTCACCGCGAGAGGCGCCGCTCCGGTAGTGGGCGAACCGCCGAAATTCGCTACTGGGGGAGATGAACCGGCCATGACCTCAATGTACATTTCGTCTATGACTATGTCGTCATTGGCGGTTCCGTCCCAGGTTCTATTAGTATCTGTTACCCTAACGGTTAGCGCCCCGCTTGTGCCGGCAGGCAGTGTCGCGGAATAGATTTGCTCAGTGGCGCTGGCAACCGTTACAAGCGAATAGTAATTCACCCCATCAAGCGTATACTCGAACAAGAAATTGTCTCCGTCCGAGCTGGTCGGCCTGTACGCTTCGAGGTAGAAGGTGACATCCGTTCCGGAAGGAAGATTGAAACTCCACTTGTGTTCGAGGTAACTGTAGGTCTTTCTGGGATGTCCGGTGTAAGCGACCTCGGTGATTGTTTCATAAGTGTTATCGCTCGAGACGGTGTTCGTGTAGTTGCCGCTAACGGTGCCGGCGACAGGAATGTCGGAAAGAGCGTGGGCTTTTTCCGCTTGGCCCGGCTCGGTTACTGTTATGTAATCGACCTTGGTGTCCGTGTCGTTTCCATATGCGTTTGTGGCAGTAAGCTCGACCGTGTAGGTTCCTGCTACAGTGTATTCATGGGACGGGTTCTGGGCGGTTGAAG
>JAGHBT010000245.1 GCA_021160845.1 bacterium
AATTACCTCGGGGGTTCTCGGTGTTGGACACGCGGGAACGGTAGCAGTAATCGGAATTGTTGCTTTTAGCATAGCCTCGTGGTTTTTAGGTGTCGAATTCTGGGGTTTCGTTATGGCGTTTATTATAATAAACTTATTATACTCCTTTTTCTTGAGGGATGTAGTTATTCTTGATGTTTTGGGTATATCTTTTAGTTTTCTGGTCAGAGCCGGAGCTAGTGTTGCTGTTCTTTACCCTGTCGTCCCATCTATTGAATTTTCTCCTTGGCTCTGGATGTGCACCTTGTTTTTGTCATTGTTTCTTGCAATCTGTAAACGCCGAAATGAATATCTTGTTCTCGATAATGCTGTAGAACACAGGAAATCGCTTTCCGGATACTCCGCCAATTTGCTGGATCAGCTTGTCGGGTTAACGGCTACAGCGACATTAATGTCTTATTCGATTTATACTGTATGGCCGGGAACCGTTGCGAAATTTGGCACAAAGAATCTGGTTTTTACAATTCCGTTTGTGATCTTTGGAATTATGAGATATCTCTATCTTGTTTATAACCGGATGAAAGGTGAAGACCCGTCAGAGGTTTTTCTCACCGATAAACATATCGTAATTGATGTTTTCCTGTGGATTGTTGTTATAGTTTTTCTTATTTATACCGACTGACTTTTATGAGGAGGATATTTGCGCGGTAATGGAGTTTTTACTATCAGGTGTGCCGCGAAGATCAATCTTTATCTTGGAGTACTTGGTGTCAGAGCGGATGGTTATCATGAAATTGAAACCCTCTTCCAGCCTGTTTCACTTTATGATGGGATATCTTTCAGTAGAATAGATAAAGGTATTGAACTTTTCGGGAGTGATGAAAATATTAAGTGGGATGAATCAAATCTTTGTTACAGGGCGGCGGAGGAACTTTTTAAATATGTGAATTTCGATGGTGGAGTAAGGATTGAGGTAGAAAAAAATATACCCGTTGGAGCAGGGCTTGGTGGAGGGAGCAGCGATGCCGGAGGAGTCATTACGGGATTGAATAAATATTTGAATTTTGGTCTTAGCTATGATAAATGTATGGAGATTGCTCTTAGGATAGGCAGCGATGTTCCCTTTTTTGTTTTTGGCAGACCCGCTGTAGGAAGGGGAAGGGGTGAATTGCTGGAGGCTGTGGATGGCATTGGAGAGTGCTTCATTGTTCTTGCGGTACCAAGTGTGAGGATTTCTACTGAAAAAGCATTTAAAAACCTTAGTTTAATGTTGACAAGATCTGAGAGTGAATATAAACTGAGGCGTCTGTTAGATAGATTAAACAGATTTCCGGGATCGGAAATCGAAACATACAATAGTTTTGCGGTGCCGATGCAGGGTTTTTATCCGGAAGTTCGCGCAGTGTTGGATTTGTTGAAAATGGAAAAAGACTGTGTTTTTTCTTCGTTGAGCGGTAGTGGGTCGGCGTGTTTTTCGGTTTTTGTTGAGAATGCCAGTGCCTTAAGAACATTGGGGCATGTGCGAAGTAAAGGATATTTTGGCATGGTTGTGAAGCCCGTAAAAGGAACTATTGATATTGGAAATGGATGACTCCAAGGGGGACAAATGGAAATTACCGAAATAAGGATTTCATTACATGATGATAATAAATTAAAGGCCTTTGCCAGTGTTACATTCGACGATTGCTTTGTTGTCCGTGGCCTCAAGCTTATCGAGGGTACTAAAGGAACTTTTGTTGCGATGCCGAGTCGTAAACGTCCCGATGGCAGTTATCAGGATATAGCTCATCCGATAAACAGTGAGACGAGAAGTTGGATGGAGAAAGAGATATTATCCGCTTACGAACAGGAACGGGAAAACATACAATCTGAGACAGAGAAAGAGCTTTCCGAGTAAAAATAGAGGGGTTAGGTGAGGGAGTATTGTATTTGGTGGGGCGTCGTCAAGTGGCAAGACACGGGATTTTGGGTCCCGCATCGGAGGTTCGAATCCTCCCGCCCCAGATAAAATAGAAGATAGTGACCTGAAGGGTCGCTTTTTTTGTGGAGGAATTTTGATGGCTGAAAAAATAACTTTAATTTCCGGAACTGCAAATCCGCATCTTTCTAAATCGATTTCAAACTATTTGGACAAAAATGTGTGTGATGTTAGTATCGATCGTTTTTCAGACGGAGAAATACACATAAATATTAATGAAAACATCAGGGGACAAGATGTGTTTATTATACAGCCCACATTTCCCCCTGCGGAAAATATTTTGGAATTACTGATATTGATTGATGCTTGTTACAGGGCATCGGCAAAACGAATTACGGCGGTTATCCCCTATTATGGATATGCTCGTCAGGACAGAAAGGATAGACCGAGGGTTCCGATATCAGCGAAGCTTATTGCTAATCTTATTGAAACATCCGGAGCTCATCGAGTACTGGCTTTTGAACTGCACGCTGCCCAGATTCAGGGATTTTTTGACATCCAAGTGGATAATCTCTTTGCAACTCCGGTCTTCCTTGAATATATTAAGAAGAAGAAACTAATTAACCCTGTTGTTGTTTCTCCGGATGTTGGTGGTATTAAAATGGGGAGGGCGTTTGCCAAGAAGCTTGGCGCGGATTTGGCGATAGTTGACAAACGGAGAATGACCCCCGACGCTTCGGAAGTTATGAACATTATTGGGGATGTTTCAGGCAGGGATATCATTATTTTTGATGATATAATCAGTACTGCCGGAACAATCACTCAAGCGGCCGCGGAGTTGAAAAAGGAAGGTGCCGGGAGAATAGTGGCGGCTGCTGCTCACCCTGTATTTTCGGGCGATGCCCTTGAGAGGTTGGACAAGTCTGTTATTGAAGAGGTTGTTGTTACGAATTCGATTCCATTTAGTGATGGTGATAAATGCGGTAAGGTTAAAGTTGTTGACATATCGTCTCTGCTTGGTGAAGCAATTATGAGGATTCATAAAGAGGAATCGATCAGTATGTTATTTATGTAAATATGGAGGAAAAAATGAAAAAAATAATGTTAAAAGCAGATGTAAGAAAAGAAATTGGCAAGAAGAGCGGAAGCAAGTTGCGTAAAGACGGGAAGATCCCCGGCATTTTATATGGTCATAAGAAAGATCCTATCCCTCTTGTTTTGGATAAACACGATGTGTGGGAAATTCTTCACAACGCCGAAACTGAAAATCTTATTATCAATCTTGAGATTGAAGGGGTTGATCTTGCCGATATAGTAACTATTGTAAAGGATATACAACAGCATCCTGTTACAGGAGATATTCTTCACCTGGATTTTATGAGGGTTGCGATGGATGAAATGATAGATGTGAATGTTCCTGTTAGAATTATAGGTGTGGCAAAGGGCGTAGCGGTAGATGGGGGAATACTTTTTCATAGTATCCGGCAGATAACCATTAATTCAAAGCCCTCGGAAATTCCTGAATTTATAAATATTGATGTGAGTGATTTGTCAGTAGGTGATACGATTCATATCTCTGATATTGTAAAAGACTACAAAGACATTAACTTTGTTTCTGATCTGGATATAACTTTGGCCCATGTTGCGGCTCCCAAAGAACTTGAGTTGACTGAAGAAGAAGTTGAGAAGGAAGAGATCGCAGCAGCAGAAGAAGCAGCAGTAGAAGGGGCAGAAGAAGGGGCTGAAGAGGCTAAAAAGAAAGGCGCTGAAGGAGGGGAAAAAGAGCAAGGCGAAGAAGGATCCTGATAAGAAATGTGCAGAATATCCTATCTTTGCGGACTTGGTAACCCCGGCAACACATATACTAATACAAGACATAATCTTGGCTTTCAAGTCTTGGATTTACTTGCCGGTGAACGTAATCTCAATTGGATAAAACTGGATAAAAGAGTCGTTGCGGCGGTGTGGAGAACCGGGCAGGGTGAAGTAACCTTATTCAAGCCACTTTCCTATGTAAATCTTTCAGGAATAGCGCTTTCGGCTTTTGGCGGGCTGGACCGTTCGAATTTGCTTGTTATATGTGATGATATTAATCTCCGGACCGGAACGATCCGTATCCGTGAATCGGGGGGAAGTGGGGGGCATCGGGGGCTTGATTCGATAGAAAAAGAACTCGATTCCAGAAAATTCGCAAGGCTCCGTATGGGGATTGGGCCTGCCCCTTCTTCTCTCTGGAAAGAGTTTGTTCTTCAACCCTTTTCTGAATTGGAGATGCCTGATGTAATTGCAATGCGGGATGAGGCTCTTGAAGCGATTAAAGTAACGGTAACACGAGGAATTAAAGCGGCTATGCAGCAGTTTAACAAAAAGCAAGAATAGGTGAGATCATTGATACAAGGATTGCGGTCAAAGTTCCGGATGCGGCAGTTTAACAGAAAACAGGAATAGGTAGAGAGGGGATTTAGAGAGTTTGGTGTAAAAGAGTTACTTGACCACAAATTATCTGAGTGTTATATTCTGCACACACCATTCTAGAGGGAATGGTGGGTGTTGTATAAAATTCTTTTGTAACCCCTACTTTCTTCTTTAGAAGGAGAAAGTCATTGGAGACCGAAGGGAGGAAATTGCGAATGCGTGCGTATGAATGTCTTTTTATTCTGGTGCCTTCTTTGGAAGAGACAGAAATAAGCGGCCATATTGATCGCTTTGCTGAGATTATCACTTCACGTGGCGGATTAATTAATAAAAAGGATATATGGGGTAAGCGAAGGCTTGCCTATACCATCGATAAGTATGTCGAGGGTATTTATGTTCTTTTTAAATTCTCAGGAAATACTGAAATTCTTGATGAGTTAAGAAGAGTATTCAGATACGATTCCGTGATTATAAGACATATGATCATTCTAGACGATGGACCTTCTCTTTCAGAAAATGAGGCGAAAGAGGAATCAATAGAGAGGGAATGATATGGGTAAGAAATCAAAAAAAATAAAGGTTAAAAGTAGAAGAACAGGTCCTGAAAAACCGTGTAAGTTCTGCAAAAATGGCGTTAAAGGGATTGATTGGAAGGATGATGTTCTTCTTAAAAGATTTATAACTGATAGAGGAAAGATAGCGCCCCGCAGAGTGACTGGCACGTGTGCGCGTCACCAAAGAATGCTAGCGCGTGCAATAAAACGTGCGAGGTTTATGGCGTTGTTACCCTTTGTAAGGGTATATTACCGGTAAGGGGGTGCGAGGATAATGGAGGTAATTTTAAGAGATGATGTCGAGAATTTAGGAAAATCCGGAGACGTTATCGATGTTAAGAATGGATACGCGAGGAATTTTCTGATACCGAAGGGTTTGGCCGTTCGCGCTACAAAAACGGGCAAGAGAATAATTGAAGAAGAGAACCAGCAACGGAAAATGAGAGCCAGAAAAATCAAACGTAATTTGGAGGGGACCGCCAACAAAATGAAAGGCATTTCCTGTACTATCACTGTTCAGGCCAGCCAAGAAGATAGATTATATGGTTCTGTTACGGCAAGTGATATCGCCGAGGCGATTACCAAACAAGGTGAAGTTGAAGTTAGTCAAAAGCAAGTTGTATTGGAGGAACCGATTAAGATTCTTGGTGTATACACGGTTACGATACGTCTTCATAAAGAAGTCGAAGTTCCTGTTAAGGTTTGGGTGGTAAAGGAATAGTTGCCCTGGTTTTTTAATAAATGTTCGAAATAATTTAGTAACTCCTGTCCAATGTAAAAAGGAGGCTAATCATCGAATTGCCAGAAAAGATTTTCAGAGAGTATGATATAAGAGGGGTTGTTGATGGGGATTTAACCGATGATGGTGTAAGGAACCTTGGCAAAGCCGCAGCTGTAGCATTTCTGAGAGATAATATAAAAGAAGTTATCATTGGAAGAGATGTACGGCTGAGCAGCAAAAGGTTTTTTAATGTTCTAACCGAAGGGTTAATGGCAAGTGGAATAAATGTAATAGATATTGGTGTTGTCCCAACTCCCGTTTTATATTTTGCCGCAAAAAAGTGGGATAAAAAAGGCGGGATGGTAATTACCGCGAGTCACAACCCAGCAGAATTTAATGGATTTAAGGTGCTTCGCGGGGAAGGAACAATCTATGGAACGGACATCCATGAATTGTACAATATTATTCTAAGTGGAAAGTTTGTCGAGGGAAACGGAACTATAACAAAAAGAGATGTAAAGAGTGAATATGTCGATTATCTTTGTCGAAATATAAATATTGAGCGTCCTGTAAAATTTGCCATAGACGGTGGAAACGGAACGGCTGGTATCGTTGTATCGGACATATTTGAAAGGCTGGGGTTACAACCGATTGAACTGTTTATGAATCCCGATGGAAATTTTCCCAATCATCATCCCGATCCAACTGTTGAGCATAATTTAATTGGTCTTAAGAATGCGGTTCATGACAACGGGCTTGAACTTGGAATTGGCTTCGATGGAGATTCGGATAGGATTGGTGTTATAGATGAAAAGGGAAATGTTCTGCGTGGTGATGCTTTGCTGGCACTTTACGCGAGAGATATATTGAAGGAAAACCCCGGGGCTACAATTATTTATGAGGTGAAATGTTCAAGATCCCTTGGAGAGGAAATAAGTAAGTTTGGCGGTAACCCCATCATGTGGAAGACAGGTCATTCTCTCATTAAAAAGAAAATGCGTGAGGAAGGCGCTTTATTAGCGGGTGAAATGAGTGGTCATCAGTTTTTCGCAGACAGATATTTTGGATATGACGACGCGGTATATGCCGCTCTAAGACTTCTTGAGATTGTTTCACGAAGAGACAAACCGCTGAGTGATTTCTATAAAGAATTTTCCAAATATGAGAGTACGCCCGAGATCAGAGTGGAATGTGAAGATAGTCGTAAATTTGATATTGTTCAGGAAGTATCCGCCCAATTCAAAAAGACATACAAGGTTATAGATGTCGACGGCGCAAGAGTTAATTTTGAGAATGGATGGGGGCTTATAAGGGCGTCCAACACACAACCCGCATTAGTATTAAGGTTCGAAGCTGAAACGAAAAGGGCTTTATCTGACATAAGGGAAGAATTTTTAAGGGTATTGGAAAAATATAAATTGGATACTTCGAGCTTGTTCAATTAAGAGTTTTTTTTGTTTGTATAGAGAAATATATTTTCACGAAAGTGGAGGATTACGTGTACGCTGTTATTTTGGCTGGAGGAAAAGGTAAGAGATTCTGGCCGGCCAGTAAAGTGAAAAACCCGAAGCAGTTTCTTGATATATACGGTGATGGGAGTATGTTGTCGATAACTTTCAAGCGATTGGCTGCGTTGGTTCCTAAAGAAAACATTTTTTTAATAACGGTTAAGGATCAGTTGAAACTTGCGAAAGAGAAGCTTCCCGATATTTCCCCTCAAAACATATTTGCGGAGCCTGCTGGAAGGAATACTGCCCCAGCGCTGGCTATCGCGGCTCTACTGGTTAAAAAACGCGGTAACGACGAGCCCATTCTGGTGTGTCCTGCAGATCATTTAATAAAAGACAATGATATTTTTTATGCCGCAGTTCACAAGGCCAGGAAACTGGCAGAGGAGAAGGATTATCTTGTGACGTTTGGTATTGAGCCGGAATATCCCGCTACTGGATATGGATATATCGAAGTTGGGGATAAGCTTGAAAATGAAACTGAAAGTGGTTTCTATCGAGTTGCCCGTTTTCACGAGAAGCCGAATTTTGATTTGGCCACGGAATATATCAAAACGGGTGGGTATTATTGGAATAGCGGTATTTTTATGTGGAGGCCTTCTGTTTATCTTGAGGCCTGGTTACGCTATTTTTCTTCGGGGAGTGACTCCCTTTTAAGAATAGAAGAATCGATCGGGAAGAAAGAAATGAGAAAGGTTATCAGTGAGGAATATCTTAAATTTCCTGCTACTTCCGTTGATTATGGAATTTTGGAAAAGGCTGATAATGTTGTTGTTATTCCGGCTAAATTTGGATGGAATGATGTAGGTAGCTGGGATTCCCTTTTTGACATTATCTCAAATGACAGTTTGGGTAATGTTAAAATAGGAGAATCTGAATTATTGGATTCGAAGAATTGTCTTTTCTTTAACCCGGAAGGGTTTACGGCCGCCATTGGTGTTGAAAACATTATGGTTGTTTCTGATGGTTCTACCGTGCTTGTTTGCAGAAGGGGAGAAAGCGAGAGAGTTCGAGAAATTGTTGAATTATTGGAAGAAAAGGGATTAAAGAAATTTTTGTGATAAACACGAGGAGGTTTTGTAATGTTGCGTAACTTGGTAACAGGAGTAATGCTTGTTTGTACGGTAATCTTGTTTGGAGGATGTAAAGGAAGCAATGACAATCTTGAAATTAAATCCGGGTTGGTGGCGAGAGTTGGGGATGAAGTTATAAAAATGCGGGAACTTGAAGCAAGAAAGAAATCTTTACCGCCCGCGCAGAGGAAGAAATTCGAAGGAGAAGCTGGGAGAGCAAAACTTGTTGATGAGATGATAAAGGAGAGGGTTGTTTACCTAGCGGCACTTGAAAATAAACTCCAGAACAGAGAAAATATTAGAACAGAATTGGATTATTCGAGGCGACTAATTTTGATTAGGGCCTATTATGGAAAGCTCGCTGAGGAAATGGTGGTTTCTGATAAAGAAATCAAGGAGTACTATGAGAACAATGAATTTGACTATATGACAAATTCTATAATTAAGGCGCAACACATATTTTCACGCGACAGTCTTAAAGCGGTGGAATGGAAGGAAAGAATCGACAGCAGTGATGATAAATACATTTTTAACAAAATTGCCAAAGCAGAAAGTGAAGATTCAACTACTGCTAAAGAGAATGGAGTGCTTGGAAGTTTTAATCCTTCCGGGTATATAAAATTTGTTGGTAAGGACAAAAAATTCGGAAACGCGGTAGATTGGCTTTCAGTTGGGGAAATTAGCGATGTTATAGCTTATGACAAGGGATATTCCATTGTAAAGATATTAGAGAAAAAGCAGGCTAAGCTGAAACCGATAGAGGATGTCCGTGAGAGTATTATTAAGAGTATTAAAAGCAGCAAGATCAAAGAAGTTGTTGTGGAAGATATAGAGAGGTTGGAAAAGAAATATCATGCTGTCAATTATCTTCGTGAAAACTTGATAAAGAATACGAAATCAGCCGAGGAATTGTGGGAACTTGCCCAGGATGAAACATCTCCGGAAAAGAAAATCATATATTACCGGGCGATTGCCCATGGCTATCCCGATCATAAATTTGCCCCTCAGGCCCTTTTTATGACGGCATTTACTTACTCTGAAGAGTTGGGTGATTTTTCCTTTGCCAGGAGAGCGTTGGAAGAGTTATTCAAGAAGTATCCGGATTCTGAAATTATAGAATCGGCAAAATGGCTGGAAGAAAATATGGGAAAAAAGACATTTAAATTGGATTCAGCAGATGATATCAAGAAAGAAATGAACAAGGACTAAACGGGGGCATTCATGTCAATGCAAGAAGTTATTGTAAGTGGATTAGCTATGGATAAGGAAAGAGAATATCCCGTTGTGCTTTTAAAGGTGCCTGACGGGGATGCTGTGTTGCCGATATGGATTGGCCCCGCAGAAGCTTCCGCAATATTTACGGTTTTGGCTGGGAAATCTTTTGAACGACCGATGACACACGATCTTATGCGGATTATTGTTGATGTTCTGGAAGCTGAAGTAAGTGGTGTGGAGATAACCGGAATTTACAAGAATACCTATTTTGCCAGAATTGTATTGAGGAGGGAAGAAGATATATTCTATGTGGATGCCAGGCCCAGTGATTCGATTGCTTTAGCTTTGCGATGTGAGGCCTCTATCTTTGTGGATATGGATGTTATGAGCAAATATTCGAAGAAGATAGCTGTTGAACAGGATGATGAAAAGAGTCCCTTTGATAGGATTAATCCGGATGATTTTGGTTTTCTGGATTTATAAAGAGGCAAATTGATAGAGGTTTTTTAGAAAATATGAGGCCATTTCGCAAATAAAGGGTAATTATGAAAGTATTGCCATTTTTATTAATTTGCGTGATTCTTTTTTCCTGCGCTACCTTTCCGTTAGGAGGTAAGGGGGATGAGAATCTTAGTAAGGATGAGGAAGTTACAAAAATCAGGACCCTTGTTTTTGAAGAGGATTTTAAAGGCGCTAGGGAATTAGGGCAACGTTATTTACTTCGTTTTAAAGATAGCAAAGATGCCGGAGAAGTTCGTATTTATGTTGGTAATGCGGAGTTGCAATTGGGTCATACCGATCTTGCGATCAAGATTGTTAGTCCTATTTTTAAGAAGAGCTATTCCGACAAACTCAAGGTTGACGCCTATATAATAATTGCAAAAGCGAATATTGAGAAAGGCAGTTTTTTGGGCGCGGTAGAAAATATATTGAAAACTACGGCTTTTAAAACCAGTAAAATCCAATTGTCCGAAGCGAAGGAGTTGATTCTTGAAACAGGGAAACTGTTACCTGTTGAGGATCTTGAGGAACTTGTTGAAAAATACAATTCATCGCCTCTGTTAGCGGTTCTTCTGGAGAAATGTTTGAAATTATCGGTAGTCTCAGAGGATAGAAGGTATGAAAACCGAGTAAGAAAAATGCTTTCCGAGCTTGCTGGCTATGATTTATCGGAGCACAAAGAAGACACTGAACTATCTAAGCAGGGAAAATCTTCACCCCTTCGAATAGGAGTTATTTGTCCACTTACCGGCAGATTTTCTCAACTTGGGAAATCATTTGTTCGTGGAGCAACTCTGGCTTTAAAGGAGGCACGCAAGGGTGGAATCGATAATCTTGAACTTGTTATCGGAGACACTAAAGCGAATTCTCTTGACGCTTATTCTATCACTAAAAGCCTTATAAGGGATAAAAAGGTTGATGTAATTGTTGGAGGAATTTCAAGTTCATCGACTGTAGCGGCGGCACAAGTTGCTCAGTCAAACAAAATAATTCTTTTTTCTCCTGCCGCTTCAGAGAGAGGGATTGATGGTATAGGCGATTATATATTTCAGGATTTGAGGAATTATGAAGCTGAAATAATCGCTATCGCGAAAATCGCCTGTAGAGATCTTGGGATTAGAAGAATTGCTTTTCTTGCGTCAAATAACCCATTAAACAAGAGAATTGAATTATTGTTGAGAGCTGAAGTGGAGAGAGTGGGTGGGATTGTTTGTGTAGTTGATTATTATGAAGAGGGATGTACAGATTTTAGAAGAAATATTGACAGAATAAAGATTGCTTCACCTGAAGCTCTCTTTATTCCTTCCGGAAAGGATGATTTGGTTTTAATACTGCCGCAGCTTTCTTTCTATGAATTTGGGGTTCAATTGCTGGGATTAAGTACCTGGGATTTTGATGATTTGATTCAAATGATCGGAAGAGACATGACAGGGGCGGTATTCCCCGCCGAAACAGGTACGAATAGGGATCGGGAATTGTACCTATCCGCGGCTTCTTACATTGGGGAACCTAGGGAAGGTACTAACCGTTTTGAAGTAGATGGATATATTGGGACAAAGAGAGTAATTGATCTTCTGACCGTTAATGCCCCGGACATGAGTTTACGAAAAAGGATGGAATATTTATTGAATAACAGACTGAATCCGTATTTGGAAGCCATATCGAGCGATGGAATTTTGTTCTACACGGTAAGAAACAGAAAAAAGGAACTTTTTTTAACCCACAGGGTCAGTAATATAAACCAGAGCAGCGTGCACTGATTTGTATAACCATCGTTCCAAATGCCTCGGATTTTGACGGATTAAGGTTAATAGACAAATTGTCAATTTTATTTCAATTCAATTATAATTTCATCTTCCTGTGTTGAATGAATTTCATGCATCCCGCAGTATTGCTGTTTATTGCGAGTTTGGACAAGAATCATATGTTTCCCGGGTGTAATATTACTAAAAGCAGCTAATCCACTGTTATCCGTTGGAAGAGTCAGGGCATTGTCAATGGTGACATAGATGCCGGGGATACCTTGCCCATCAGAGATTATTTTTATTTTTACAGGGTAGGGTTTGATATATTTATCGTCAAAGAAATTCAGGATTGAAGAAAATATACTTTCACTGACAAGACTTATGTAATCAGGGTTAGAT